>PWYO01000334.1 GCA_003567835.1 Actinomycetota bacterium
CAAGAGGTTTTTGAGGACCTGCTCTGGCTAAACCCTCCAGATAACCAGGGGGCCCGTTTTAGCATCTGCCAGATAAGAGATCAAGAACCGTGGAGCGAGGACTATTGATTTCTGATGGTAAAATGATTGGTAAAAAATATCAATTGGGCTTCTAGGGAATCAATAAAAGCATTGGAAGACCTGGCTCGGTGAAAAGTTTTAGAAATGATGTTTTTTAAAAATTGCAAAAAGAGAAGATCAAAGATGTGCATATAAACGGTTTCACCAGCCAAGAATGGTTGCAAAGGACAGGCTTATGGCAGCAGCCGGGGGCGGGCTCAAGCATCTCAGATGATGATACCATAACCTTTTTAAGCTGTTTACAAGCGGGCATCCGGAACCTATGTGCGGCAAAAGAGACTATTTTGCATGCCTGTTCATTTTGGAGATGGTGAGGCAATTCCATGATTTAAGGTATGCAGCAGTCCTACCTTTTTTAGCTTAAGCGGTTAGCAGAGGAGCATTTCAAAGCGCCATGCCCCCTTCTGATTTCCCGGCGCTTGATCGGCAAAGAATAAAACGAAATCCTTTATGCTCAATGAGCCAATACAACCCATCAAGCACCATGGGTGCTTTTTTGAACTTCATCCAGTATGATGGGATATTGAAGTACCTGTTGGTCCTTTGCCAGTATGCGGTGGCAAAATAGGGCAGGATGTTTAAAAAATCAACTATTATGCTATGGGAAAGCGGTTTTTTTAAAAAGTAGTTTTGCCCGTTTTTCTTGGACCCTATAAAAAAGCGGACTGTTTTAGGGGAAGTTCTATATCTAAAATTCTTTCGATATGTGCCATATCCTAATATACGCCGAATAAGGTACCCTAATTCAGCATTGAATACATTTTAGTTCAAGACCAAATGGCCTTTATTGAAATGAGAATAAAAGCAATATACAGGCAAATAAAAAAGGTAGACCACTCTGGGAGCCTGGCAGAAAACGCAGTTTTCTCAAACCTTCTAAAAAGGGGCAAACCATATAAGGGGAAACAGGCAAGACCCCATATTTGACCGTACCTCCTGCTATAAGCATGACTTTATGATAATCCAAGATTGCATTTTTTCATGCTTTGGCATCATTTCTTTGTCAATGATCTATTTTGAAAGGAAAAATAATTGAATTATATGAATAAAAATTATATAGTATAAATATTAGAATTGTTGCATAAACTTTTATCACTGCATGGATACGGTTTCTGGTGTATCCAAGACGGCTGTCTGCTGCAGGCGAGCAGCCAGGTAAGGTGGCCGAATAAGAGCCATTTTGCCTATGTATTACATAATCTTCTTAGAAAGGAAGGCTTTTGATGAAAACAAGGGCAATTATCTCCATAATCATGGGTATGATCCTGGTTCTGGTAATGGTAGCTTCGGGCTGTGCTGCCCAACAAGCCACCCAGATCCTGGAAGACGCGGTGGGACTGGAAGCTTCAGAGGATGTAGAAGTCACTGTAGACCAGGGGGAAGTGACCGTTACCTCTGAACAAGGGGATGTACAGACTCTATCCGGGGACCTCTCAGAGGACTGGCCTGCGGTGGTTCCTGTGCATGCAGATATTGAAGTGGACAGTGTGCTTCGTGCCGACCAAGACGGCAAACTGGGCTGGTCGGTTATGGGCACCTTAGAAGGCAGTGCCCAGAATATCTATGAGTACTACAAACAGGCGCTATCGGACTGGAACGTGGTCATGGACGATGTAAAGGAAAGGGATACCGGAGAAAAAGAATACAATTTCCGGGCAAGCAATGGCACCTATCTGGTCATCTTGTGGATGATGGACACAGGCAGCGGGACCAATATAACCCTGGGGGTTGAAGAGGAGTAGCAGCCTGGTGCATGCAGGATGCCATATGATGTTTAGAGAAAGCCCAGCTTGCCTGCATCATTTGCCCTCTAAGGGATGGTGCTCTTGCAGGCGGCATGGGCTGCCAAAACCAAACACCAAAAGCATAAAGGGTTTGGCCTAAAAGGCCTGCAGCAGGCTTTAAAAAAAATACCCTACCGAGGGAGGCCCATGAGAAAGAACAAAGCAATGATCCTGGTTTTGATTTTGCCGTTGCTTTTTGGTTTAAGCCTTGCCTGCAGCCTGCTGGTACCCAAGGCTGCCGATGACCCGGCCATTGAAGGGCCTGCCTCAGAGGAGGTCCTGGTAGAAAACAAGATCGCCTTTCAATCCAAACGGGATGGCAAATGGGACATCTTTATGATGGACACAGACGGCAGCGGCGTGGTCAACCTGACCAATAATCCCGGTTTTGATGACGGTTTTCCCTGTTTTTCACCTACCGGTGGAAGGATTGCCTATTCCTCCAACCGTGATGGGAAGTCTGACATCTTTATGATGGCTGCCGACGGCAGCGGCCAGGCCAATGCAACCAAAAAATTTGGTTCCAGAGACCATGAATCCGCCTTTTGCCCCCAAGGAAAAAAGGTGGTGTTCAGCTCAGACCGGGACGGTTCCTGGGACTTATTTATCATGGACTTCGACGGAAGCCAGCAGGAAAATTTAACCAATAATGATCAGGGCCATGACTGGGAGCCTGCCTTTTGCCCCCAAGGGAAAAAGGTGGTGTTTAGCTCAGACCGGGACGGTTCTTGGGACGTATTTATCATGAATGTTGACGGCTCCCAACAGACCAACCTTACCCAGAGCCTGGATTCTGTAGAGGAAACGCCCTGCTTTTCTCCCTGCGGGGAGATCATCGCCTTTACCTCCAATAGGGACGGCAATC
>PWYO01000153.1 GCA_003567835.1 Actinomycetota bacterium
GGCCGTCCCAACCTGGTTGCAAAACTGCCTGGCAAAGAAGGCAAAAAATCCCTGCTTTTTTCCGGCCACATGGACACCATGCCCGCAGGCCAAGGCAAATGGAAGGTATTTAGCGATCCTTTCAGCGGAAAAGTCAAAGACGGCAAAATGTATGGCCGGGGTGTGCTGGATATGAAAGCAGGAACCCTGGCAGGGTTCTGTGCTTTGCAGTGTATCCATGATTTGGGCATTCAGCTTGCCGGGGATGTCTATGCGGAAAGCGTTATAGATGAGGAAAATGGAGGCGTTAATGGTACCGTAGCCGCAAGGCTGCGATATCCAGATATCGATTTTGCCATCCTCCCTGAACCAACAGGGATGATCGCGGGCATTGAAACCATAGGGGGGAGTGACTGGATTGCCAAAATCGAAGAAGAAGGACCGGGAGGTATTGGCACAGATACCGAGCTCCCCAACCCCATTTACAAGTTGGCCAAAGTTGCCCAGGCCCTGAAAAAATATGACAGCCAGGAACTTGCCCGGCAAAAGCCTCCTTCCACCTATAGCAAAGATATGAAACTAAGGCTGCTTACCTACCAGTTTGCTTCAGGAGGAACAACCTATCTGGAGTCGGGTTCTGTTCCCACTGAGGGCCATATGTATTTCTGGCTGGAAACCTTTGCCCATATGGAAGAAGGAGAAGCAAGGGATAATTTTTTACATTATATGAAAAAAGAACTGGAACACATGGAGGGCAAAACACCCACTTTTGAAACAGTAATCAGGTTTTTACACGGCCACAAAACAGATACCAGCCATCCTGCCATGGAATCCATCAGGGAAGCCTATGCCCAGCTGGGGCTAAAATATGAACAAAAAGGCCTGGGTCTGGCCATGGATGCCTATGCATTTAAAGAAACCAGCAATACAGACGTGGTGGTCATAGGTCCCAAAGGGGCCAATCCCCATGGTGTGGATGAATATGTGGAAATGGACAGTGTTTTTGATTTGATCAAAATCATGGTATTGGCTGCTATCGGCTATTGCGGGTGATCGGTTATGAAAAAAACTATTCTAGCCATAGACCTTGGAACCACAATCATCAAGTTTGTGTTATTTGGCAGGGAATTCGAGGTTATAGGCGAACATAGCAAGAACTACCAACTTGAATCCGAAGGGGATTTTATAGAATTCGATGCCGAAGGTTATTGGAACACCATCAAAGAAGGCATCAAGGAGCTTATACGCAAATCAGAAATTGATGCCCAAGCGGTTGCCTCTATTGCCCTGAGCAGCCAGGCGGAAACGCTGGTATTGCTGGATAAGGATCACCGTCCGGCAAGGAAGGCAATCTCCTGGCTGGATAACCGGTCCCAGGACCAGTGTGGGCGCATCAGGGAAAAATTTGACCCCAAAGATGCTTACGCCATCACCGGGCAGCCTGATGTAATTACCACTTGGCCGATTACCAAAATCCTGTGGATTAAAGAACACCAACCGGAGGTATTCAGCAAAACCCATAAGATACTGATGCTCAAGGATTATATTATCTATAAGCTGACCGGGGAGTTTGTCTCAGAGTACAGCGTATACAATTTTACCTATTACTTTAATATTATCACCAAAAAGTACTGGAAACCCATGCTGGATTTTGCAGGCATAGACCAGCAACAGCTGCCCGCGCTCATTGAGCCGGGAAAAAGAGCTGGCCCGGTCAGGGGGCCGGTGAGCAAAGAATTTGGCTTTGGTGCGCATACCCAGGTCAATGCGGGCGCCCTGGACCAGATGGCGGGCATGATTGGGGTGGGCAATATTCGCAAAGGCATGGTAAGTGAGACAACCGGCACTGTATTGGCAATTTGCACATTAATCGATGAACCCGTTTTCAGCGAGGCCAAAATACCCTGCCATTACAGCGCCATCAAGGATAAATATGTTTTGCTTCCCGTATGTGAAAGCGGGGGAATCTCTTTGGAATGGTTTAAGAATACTTTCTACAAGGAAGCTGATTATGCTTCCATCAACAAACAGGTGGAAAATATTCCTGCCGGCTGCAATGGCTTAGTATTTCTGCCTTATCTTACTGGCGTCAATGCCCCTGAATACCATGCAGGTGCAAAAGGGGTGTTTTACGGAATCAACATCAAGCACAGCGGAGACCATTTTGCCCGCTCAGTGATGGAAGGGGTTGCTTTCCTGCTAAAAAAGAATCTGGATTATATGGAGAGCAGCCTCAATATCCGCATCAATGAGGTGTTTTCATTGGGGGGCGGCGCAAAAAGTGCGGTATGGAACCAGATCAAAGCAGATGTGCTGGAAAAGAGGATCCATATTTCTGCGCATCCCCAGCCGACTGCTTTGGGGGCAGCTATGCTTAGTGCAGTAGATATGGGCTTGTATCCGGATTTGGAAACCATTGCAGAAAAGGTGGTACATACCAAGGAAACCTACCGTTGCCACAACCATGATGATTACAAGCAGCCCTACGACACTTTTTTAAAACTGTACCGCAGACTGGTCCCCTTATTTGGTGCATAGGCTAACTGAGGTTATGCGGCAATAGGCAATGGCCTATTTTCGGAAGGATATGCATGGCCTATAGGCCTGCCTGGTGAAACCCTACAGGTCTTAGGGCCACAGGCCTTTTTTTGAGAGGTGCGGGAAGTTGCTGTCTTTGGCTCCAGCTCTTCCCCAGCCTGAGAGGTATTTAATAAGTTTAAAATGGCTGCCTGGAGACATGCCCTTTTTTAATTCTGACAGCTCTTTGGTAAACTGCTCGATGCTTTCA
>PWYO01000138.1 GCA_003567835.1 Actinomycetota bacterium
CCGGATGTTGAAGATGATGGTTTTAAGGTACCAAAGATTGATTAAAATGGGGGATATGTGGACTTAAATTATTTATGCGCGCATCAGCTGCACAAACTGCTGAAAGACAAACAGGTGAAATCTGTGGAGATTTTGGACAGCATAGCCCGGCGGATCCATGATGTTGACCAAAAACTCAACTGCTATATTACCAAAACCCTTGATTTGGCCCAAGAGCAAGCCGAACAATGCGACAAGAAGATTGCCAGGGGAGAAGATATTGGATACTTGGCAGGGATCCCGGTTGGAATCAAAGATAATATGTGCACCAAAGGCATCAATACCACCTGCAGCTCCAGGATGCTAAGAAATTTTCAGCCTGTATATGATGCAACGGTTATAAGCAGGCTCAAAAGCGAGGATTATGTATTAACCGGCAAGCTTAATCTGGATGAGTTTGCCATGGGTTCTTCCAGCGAAAACTGTTTTTTTGGTTCGGCGGTGAAAAATCCCTGGGATACCGATCGGGTGGCCGGGGGTTCCAGCGGGGGCTCTGCGGCGACTGTGGCTGCCGGGGATGCAATTTGTTCTCTGGGCTCTGACACCGGAGGATCCGTCCGCCTTCCTGCTTCTTTCTGCGGGGTGGTAGGGATGAAGCCAACCTATGGAAGGGTCTCCAGGTACGGGCTGATTGCCTTTGCTTCTTCGCTGGACCAAATCGGGCCTATTACCAGGGATGTGAGGGATGCCGCGATTATGCTCAATGCGTTATGCGGCTATGACAAGAAGGATTCTACGTCTATTGCGGAACCCGTTCCGGAGTATACCCAATACCTGACCCAGGGCCTAAAAGGGCTTAAAGTAGGGGTCATTGATGAGCTGAGCCTGGAAGGGATTGAATCTGATGAAAAAAGCGGTTTGGACAGAAGCGTGGCTTTGCTAAAGGAGATGGGTGCTGAGGTGGAAACGGTTTCCCTTCCCAGCTTAAAGTATGCCTTGAGTGTCTACTATATATTGTCTGCTTCAGAGGCCAGTGCCAACCTGGCCCGATTTGACGGGGTCAGGTATGGCTGGAGGGATAAAAAAGCAGAAAGCCTAAGAGAGATGTACCGAAAAAGCAGGTCCCAGGGTTTTGGAGAAGAGGTCAAAAGAAGGATTATGATGGGGACCTACTGCCTTTCTGCTGGCCATTACGGCGCCTATTACGAGAAGGCCAGGAAGGTGCGGACTTTGATCATTCAGGATTTCAATGATGCTTTTTTAAAATTTGATGTGCTGGTTTCTCCAACTTCACCGTCTACGGCCTTCAAAGTAGGGGAGAGGACCAAGGACCCATGGCGGATGTATATGACCGACAAATGCGCCTCTCCGGCCAATCTAGCTGGTCTTCCTGCCATATCCATTCCCGTAGGGCTGTCCGGAGAAGGCCTGCCCATCGGTTTTCAGATCATGGCCGATATCCTAAGGGAAGACCTTGTGCTCAAAGCGGCCTATAATTTGGAGCAGGCTTTACAATTTAAACACCGGCCAAAACTATAAGCAGGGATGAAAAATATGAAACAGGAACCAGCCAAGAAATATGAAGCGGTGGTGGGACTGGAGACCCATGTTGAGCTTTCCACCAGGACCAAGATGTTCTGCAGCTGTAGGACATCTTTCGGAGAAGAGAAAAATACCAATACCTGTCCGGTATGCCTGGGGCATCCGGGCACCCTTCCGGTCATAAACCGCAGGGCGGTGGAGTATGCATTAAAGATTGCTCTGGCCCTCAATTGCGAGATTAACAGGTATAACACTTTTCACAGAAAGAACTATTTTTATCCAGACCTTTCCAAGAATTACCAGATTTCGCAGCATGACCTCCCCCTGGGCATACATGGTTATTTGACTTTGGATATGGGGGATTATGTGCGCAGGGTGGGTATTACCCGGGTGCATATGGAAGAGGATACTGCCAAGCTTCTTCATACCGGCTCTACGGGAAGAATCAGCGAATCCGGGGCCAGCATTGTTGATTTTAACCGGGCGGGCACCCCGTTAATAGAGATTGTTTCCGAGCCGGATATCAGAAGCCCCCAGGAAGCCAAGCAGTATATGATTGCTTTAAGGAATATACTGCTTTACCTGGAGGTAAGCGACTGCAGCATGGAGCAGGGAAGCCTGCGCTGCGATGCCAATGTATCGGTGCGGATGGCCGGACAGCAAAGGTTGGGGACCAAGGCGGAGATTAAAAACCTAAACTCTTTTAAGTTTTTGGAAAAGGGCCTTGCCTATGAGATTAAGCGCCAAACCAAACTGCTCAAAGCGGGCAAAACTGTTTTACAGCAGACCCGGCATTACGATCATAATACGGAATCCACAAAGCCCTTACGGTCAAAAGAGGAAGCCAAGGATTACCGGTATTTCTCAGAGCCGGATCTGGAACCTATACAGATTGCAAAAGACATGATCCAAACCATCAGGGAAGCGATACCGGAACTGCCCCGGGAAAAGGCAAAGCGTTTTAAGCAGGATTACGGTTTATCGGATTACGATGCTGCCTTTTTGGCCAATGATGCCTATGTTGCCCAATATTTTGAGGATGTTTGTGCGCAGTTTGAAGATGCCAAAACGGTTTGCAACTGGATGATGGGGGATTTTAGCGCTCTGGTCAACAAGCAGGGCATCCATTTCAAGGATGCCAAGGTGAAACCAAAAGATCTGGCAGATATGCTGCATATGATCAAGAATGGAAAGATTAGCGCCAAGATTGCCAAATCGGTTTTTGAAGAAATGTTTGATACGG
>PWYO01000104.1 GCA_003567835.1 Actinomycetota bacterium
GGTTATGGTTTTTTTCTTCTATGTCTTAAGACTGCATGGCAAAAGAGTGAATAGGCCCGCCATTTTAAATGCCTATGATGTTTATTCCAGCCAGCTACCTGTAGTAAAAAACATACTTGTCCCCGTTTTAGTGCATGCGATCGACCATTTTCCTAAAACCAGGCTTGCCTATCGTTTTATTTTTTAGGATATAAGCAATATGGGGCATTAAAAGCACAAAGGGAAAGGCTATGCCTGCAGCCAACTGGAAAACAGGGGCTTTTAGGTATATGAAAAGAGCCGTGAAAATAAAAGCAATGCCGGCAGTTGCAATATCGATTGCCAGGGGCTCATGCGCACCTGGATAAGCTTTGAAGGCCCGTAACAGAAAACCAATAAAAAAGGCCAGACCGATGACCGCTGTTTTCAGCCATAACCAGACAGGCACAAAAAAGATGGCTGCAGCCATGACCACAATAACCATAAGCCATTGTATAAGATGATCCCTTTGATTCGGCTTTATTTTGAAACGAATCTCCTCTTCACCCTGTTTTCTCTCCAGAAAGTATAGCATATTGCAGGCCCGCACCTCATCCATAGGATGCCTTTTACCTATTTTTGCCTGGCCTATTGCAGAAAAAGTAGGCCAAAATCACTTGGGAAAGATAAAATACGGTTTTCAATGATACGAATATGCGTGCAGTAGCGCATAAACGGCCATTACTTAAATGGCTTGGTGCAGGCAAATATGGTAAGAAGGTATGAGCCTTGTCCGAAAATAAAAGGCCCGTAGGCCTCTTTTGTGTTAACCTCTCTCACTTTTAAGCCACAATCTTTGAATATTGAAAACCAGGTTTCTTTTTTAAATAGGCCCAATATATGGCATTCAGAATACATTTCCAGCTTGCCTTTCTTGCGGACCAAATAGATGATGGTGGCTTCATAAGTGGACGCCTGGGGGTCGCGAATATGATTATTTTCAAAAACAGTGATTTCTCTATCCCCTTTTTTGCCGGTGTATAAAAAATTATTCTCCCTAAAATCCTCTTTTGGCTGGCCTACAATTAGAAGCACGCCACCCGGTTTTAAATGCCTTTGCGCCAACAGAACCACCTTTCTTAATTCTTTGGCGGTGGTCATATAACCGATAGAATCAGGAATGGCCACCGCATCAAAACACGCATCAAGATTGAGCAACCGCATATCCTGATGGTAATAGGTGACTTCCGGATTGTGTTTTTTGGCGATTTGAAGCATATCTTTGCTGATGTCTACCCCAGTTACTGCAAAATATTTTTTAAAAGTATGGTCATTGCCCCCTGCGCCACAACCCAGGTGAAGCAAGGTGCGGGGTTCTATATTAGAATTTTTTCTAATGGTTTTTATAAACAGCTTGGTTTCTTGGGCATAGTCCTGGGGCGGGGCAATGATCGGCTCAATCCATGCCAGTTGGCTGTATCCAATCCAATTGGTTTTTTCTCCCTTGGGCTCTTTCATAAGTCCATGCATTGGTCAATGAATCTAAACCATATTCTACCCTGCAAATAAGCTTTTTGAAACCGAAACCTGCAGCATCATCCTGGCGATCCCTGTTTTGCCTGTTCTGGGAATTGGCAGTTAAGCTTTTCTCCAATTATTTTCATACTGCAGCTGCTGCAATCCGGCTGGACTTTGCAAATCCTATGGCAATGATGGTCGATTAAAGCATGGTATTCATTGTAGATGTATACATCTGTGGGCAGGTTTTGCATAAAATAATTCCGGATCTGGTCATAACCAGCGTTTCCATCCATCAAGCCAAATCTATCCAAAAATCTCTTGGTGTAGGCGTCAGATACAAAAGTGGGCTTCTGCCCGGCATAAAGGAGTATGCTGTCAGCAGTCTCTTTGCCGATGCCTTTTAGTCCCAGGAGCTCTTCCCTCAAGATCTCCATGTCATTGTTAAACAGCGCATCTAAGCTGCCGTTATATCTTTCTTTGACATGCTGGCAAAACCCTTTGAGCCTCCATGCTTTCTGATTGTAGTACCGTGAGCTTCTAATATTTTCTGCCACTTTTCCAGTTTCCGCTGATAGCATGCTTTCAAGGTTCAGAAGTCCGTTTTTTTGCAATTTGTTTATGGCGATTTGCACATTTTTCCAGGATACGTTTTGGGTTAGAATAGCGCCAACAATGACTTCAAATCTGGTTTTAGCGGGCCACCACTTGCGGGGTCCGTAAACTTGAAGCATACGTTCAAATATGGATAGGAGTATGTGTCTATGGTTCATGATTGTAAAAAAACCTCGCCTGTCCTTATAATTGTTTTTTTTGGTTATTGATCCTAGAGGGGTATTGCTTCTGCTCTAGGCTCCTATTATACCATTGTATGGACCATGTTCTAAAAAATCCTGTTACTTTACACCAGCACCAGCCAAAAAGAAGGGTGCATGTATGATCCCTCACAGGATATCAGCACTCAGAATTCACTGCTTTGGTCATAAATAAGCATATAAGAGACCCAGGGAGCATGCTTGGCAGCATGTACCTGGATGATGCTGCAAAGACCATTTGCCAAAGCGTATGCCATGACTGAAAACAAGACGCATCCATGGTTGCCAACAGACAATATGCCTTAAAAAAAGAAACTATTACAGAAAGGGCACCCCGCAAGGCTCCTTTGCTCATACAATTCATTATGGGTGGTCTAGTGTGCAAAACGTATAAAAAACGCTGAAAAAGGCTTGTCGCTTTTAATCTTCAAGTATGAAAGTAACTTTCATCAAAACTCTGTATTCTGAAATA
>PWYO01000201.1 GCA_003567835.1 Actinomycetota bacterium
CTCTCCCTGATGCCGGGTATAGGGCATCACTTCAATGATCTTGCGGTCCTCATCCATGACCGCGCGGTTTACGCTAATAGAGCCAATATCATATCCAATATATAATTTCATTTTATCCTTATTTTCGTTGACAGATTTAATTATGTAATGCTAACAACATTCAATATAAACGTCAATATACTGATTTTGTTGCAAAATACAGCCAAAACAGCATGGGTTTTGGCTTTTTCTGCAGGCACATAAGGACCGGGAAAAGCAAAAGGCTGGCTGCCGGTAAAGGCATTCACTTGCCCCCAAAATGGCCTACAAAACCCCGGCCAAAACCAGCAAGTCCAAGCCGCAAGAGCTTTTTTTCCTGCAATGAAGACAGGCAAGCAATTGCCCCTTTTGGGCTCCATAGAGGCTTGCCATACAAACCACAGGGGTTATACTGTATGTTTTAATAAAAAAACAGGCAGACCAAAGACTGAAGGTCTGCGGCACGGCAAGGATTGCAGAAAATGATTAAACTTCTGGCCATGGATTTGGACGGTACACTACTGAATGCACAATCCAGGATAAGCCAAAAAAACAGCATAGCCGTGCAAAAATGCCAGGACCAAGGCATCAAGGTAGCGGTGGTTACCGGCCAGGCCCTGCATTTTGCCAGCAGCATCATCCATGCCCTGGGCCTGGACAGCGCCCATGTGGTATCCAATGGGGCGCTGGCGGTGGATCCCGGATTCAACAAGCTTTACTGCCAAACCCTGGAGGCCGCTGCTTACCAGTCTGTGGTGGCCTTTTGCAAAAAGGAAGAGGTACAGCTTTTGGTTAGCACCGCAGACGGAAGGCTGGTCTATGACCGGGATGTCTGCAGGCCGCCCAATAAGCACCGGATGGTCAAAGTACCAGACCTTAGCGCAGGCCATATTGCCCGCCAGGCCCTTTTGTGTACCATCATGACCCACGAAAGCCATAAAATAGACCTGCAGGCCGGGGATATCAGCCCAACCGTCAAGGTTCGGGACGCCGGGCTCAATTATATTAATATCTTTGACCGCAAGGCAGGAAAAACCTTTGGGCTCAAAAAAATTATGGCCTATTTCGGGCTGTCTGCCCAAGAGGTTATGGCCATAGGAGACGGAGAAAATGACCTGGGCATGATCAAAATGGCCGGGATTGGGGTGGCCATGGGCAATGCTGAGCCAAAGGTTAAAAACTGTGCAGATTTTGTGACCCTGGAACAGGACCAAAACGGTTTGGCCCTGGCCCTGCAAAAGTTTCTGGGCATCTAGCATGCCTGCCATCGGGCTTTTTTTTTATTTTGCTCTTCCAAATGATGCTGAAAATGATACGATTAGGTTATCTTTGACGGGCTTCAAAAACAGGAATCATATAACATGCCTCTCTGTGAAAGAAAACAGCAGCCCCTGGCAGACCGCAGCAGGCTGGCCGGGGATATGCAGGCAATGGCTTGCTGCTTTTAACAAAATATT
Source organism: Actinomycetota bacterium (assembly GCA_003567835.1). GTDB lineage: Bacteria > Actinomycetota > Humimicrobiia > Humimicrobiales > Humimicrobiaceae > Halolacustris > Halolacustris primus. The sequence goes on from PWYO01000201.1 coordinate 1,476, forward strand.
CATCAGATAAAAAAATAGGACAAAAGGAATCGTGTAACCATGAAAAAAGAAAATCATTGCACCCAAAGATACCATGCATATTTTCAAAAATGGGCAGCCGTACTTGTCGGTTTGGCCTTGATTTTGACTGCTGGCTGCAGCCGGCAGACCGCCCAGCAAGACCAATATATGCCTCCGGACCATGTTACTCTGGTCCAGTTTTCAGGAAGCGGAACAGAAAGGGCGGTGCTGCTTGCCTGGGATGCGCCTGATACCCAAGCGGCTGTGGTCCAATATGTGGTGTATGGCATCCAAGAAGGCCGGGTGCTAGCCGAGTTTGCAGAACCTTTAGATGATGCCCAGATCCAAGCTTTGGAGGGCGCCGAAGAGGTGGCAAGAACAGAAAACAGAGAACATGCAGAAATCATTGGAAACCAAGATTATTGTTTTTTTGTAACCGCTGTCTATGACCCTGATACGGAAAGCAGTCCCAGCAATTTGGTATGTACCGGAGGCGCATACCTGGATCCCGTCGACTCAGGTGCTGCCCGGGATTTTGACCGAGAGGAAGTCAACGGAGATGAAAATGATGATAATAAAGTTTCGGATATGCAGGATATTGACCAGGATAACCGGGGCTTATGCTTTAATCCCTATTATCCAGCAGTGGTGGACGCTTCCTATGCTTACCAGGTCACCGGAACCCGTGACTGGGTGCAGATCCATACCATTACCGAGATGAGCGAAGAAGGCTTTAAAGAGGAAGTGGTCCAGGATCTTGTCACCCATATATACCAATGGGAATGCCTGCCTGAAGGTCTGGTGAATACATACGGAGGGGTGATGATTACCGAAAATGATACAGTGCATACTGCTTCAGATACAGAGGGGATAACCATTCCTTCTTCCATATCTTTAGGCGATACCTGGACCCAGACAAGTGAACTGACCTCTTCGGACGGAATGGGAGAAGGCGAGCTTAAAAGATCTGTTACCTTGCACCGTAGTGCAGCAGCAATAGAAACGGTCACTGTGCCCGCAGGAACATTTGAAGCAATAAGAGTGGATTATGACCTAGAAATGCATGCGGCCATGGAAACCTCTGACGGCCATACCCTTCCTTTTGCGATTGATTCTAGTGCAGGCAGTGAATGGTATGTCAAAGATATCGGCCTTATAAAAAAGACTGCAGGTGTCGATTTAGAGAGAATGGATACACCGGAGGGGCCATCGGTACCCATTCAACTGGAGTTCCACGGTGTGTTCGAATTAATTGAATTCAGCCTGCCCTGGTAACC
>PWYO01000203.1 GCA_003567835.1 Actinomycetota bacterium
TAGGTGTCTTATTAGATTTTTTAGTAAACCCATGCACCAAAACAAATTTTTTCTCGCTTACAATAAAATAAATTATCCTACTACTGCTTATTTTTAATTCATATAATTTTTTATCTTTTTTCCCCTTAATTTTCCTAGTATCTAACTGAGATTCCCCTATTCCAAATTCTCTTAATAATCTAAACGAATTTCTAATTTTTGCTATTCTTTCTGTTTCCTGTGATTCTATATAATCTAAAACAGGTATTCTTCCCGAACTTGTTTTATAATAGGTAATTTCCCACATAATTTATACCATTTTTGGTATATTGTCAATAGCGTTAAATTAATATTGAATTTCTATGTATTATATTAAAACTCTCATCCTTATTATTCCACCTAAAGCTAAATTCATCAATGGAACTCTAAAAATATTTAACTGAAACTTGATGATAAATTCCATAAATTGCTCTTTAAAATTCCCTGAATGTAATGTCAAATTATAGTGTAGATTGAACTGAACATAAGGGATAGATTATTTACCGTGTTTCAAAGTATATTTCCGATATTTTTTAAAATTGTTTTTCTTTATAAGAAAATGTTGTAGCCAGTTAAATTGTTCTGGGGGTTTGGGGGACACCCCCAATATAATCGCAAAAAGTAACTATGTGTTACGTTTGCATATCTTGCCAAAAAAGTTTTTCCAGCCAACGACTGACCACTGAAAAAAAAGCAATTAAAAAAACTTTTTTTCACACAATTGTCCTGATTGCAACTATATCAGTCTCTCAGGAATCTTTATAGCAGTATACTTCATATTAGCATGTAGAATTACAATTTCCCTTCCTTTCCTTAAACAAATAATCGAGTAAGAGGAGGGCTTTAGCCCTCCGACCTCTCACACCACCGTACGTACCGTTCGGTATACGGCGGTTGAATAATTTAACGAATTAACCTGTACCTTTCTACCAGATTGATAAGTCCCCTGTCCCTGAAGTAGGAGATTCCCATAACCGTATTAAGTTGTGGTGTTTTAGAAAGCCTCCAGTACTTCTTTCTGGACAATGCCATCAATGTCTGCTTTCTTGAGAGTCCCATACCAAATAGCTTTCTGAATCTGGTTTTTACTCTCTTCCATTGCTTCCAGACAATTACCCTTAGCTTTCTCCTTATCCACATCTCCAGCCTTTGAAGGAATTCTGCCATATCAGCCAGCTTAAAGTAATTGATAAACCCAGCCATGGCCGTGTTTATCTCTTTTATCACGCTGTCAAGCGAGATTCCCCTGTTTCTTCTGGTTATCCGCCTTATCTTCTCTTTCTGCCTCCTGGCTACCGTAAAAACTTTGGTTTCCTAAAGGATCCCCTGATTGTAAATGACCTATTTTTAAAAAAGACTTAAAAGAATAGAGGCACTGGGCCTTATACTGGTATTAAGCCTGCTGATATGGAGGCTGGCTTAAAAGAAGCATGCGCAGATACATTAAAAAAAAGGGCACCACCATTACCGGATGGGACAATAAACCAACAGTAAGGCCCACCACTTTTATGATGAGCACCAAGTTTTGTTCCCTGCATATCCTAAAGAAGGGAAATACCAGGTGGCTGGCAAGAGAGATTAGTATGGTGCAAAAAGAGTACCTGGATGCCCTGGGATTATCTGAGGATCATTTTATACAGTGGTTGGCTAAGTTCTTTTGAGACAATTGAAATTCACCAGAACCGGTAAAGCTTGTTGTTTTAGTTTTCGGCTCCAAAGATGAAATTTTTATTAATGGATGATTTTTGACAGAAACTTACTGAAAATGGAGTCGGTTTTAACTGATTGTTGCCAGGATTTCTGGTAAAATTAAAAATCGGACAAGATTTCCAACTTATATGCGGAAATTGTGTCTAACCAAGGAACTATCAAAAGCAAATAATCGATTGAAAGAAGCATTAGACCTGGAACCTGCACAGATGCTCAGAGATACTGCAATACAAAGATTTACGCTCTCTTTTAAGCTGGCCTGGAAAGCAATACAGTCATACATATTGGAGCAGAGGCTGGAATGCAGGAGCCCCATAAACTGTTTTAGGATAGCAGCTTAAATAAAAATAATTCAAAGCCCAGAAAGCTGGTACGAGTTTCTTAAAGCAAGAAACCGTATTGTGCATACCTATCATAAAAAACTGGCCTATAAGGCCTACAAAATTACAGCCAAATTCCCGGGCAATATGGACAGTTTATTGGATACAACCAAATCAAGCCAGCCATAGATTATGCCTGGTCCAGTGTGGTTGGTCTTTTGCTCTATCCATATCCTCAATGGTATCCATATAGATTCATTTTCTCCGGCCGCCCTTTTTTTGATTATGCCAAGTAGAGCCGCCTTTTACCCCTTTTGCGCACCTGCAGTTTGGGGTATCCATAGGTATGAAGGCTATGGTCAAAGTCTTCAGCTTGGCTCGGATATTCATTCCACCTGTGGGTAAAAGCTACTATCCCAGTCTAAACCATGACTTGGCCCGGGCGCTTTTCAGCCAGGGGTGTCCCTGGCAAACGGGCAAAACCCTTTGATATCCTTTCTGACCCTGAACACAAACTTGCTTTTTTCCGGCTGGTTGGGATGGCATACAAACTGCAAAACACCATACCCCTTCTTATCCCCTTGCTTGCTTAGAGCAGGCCAGCACCGCAAACAGGGTACCCGGTGCTACCGTTCATCTTGTTTGTGGGGGTATCCCTGATACATCCACTCGATAATCCCCCCGCCCCCTATTTCATAAACAGA
>PWYO01000247.1 GCA_003567835.1 Actinomycetota bacterium
GGATGAGTGAAGTTTTTTCCCAATGTGACCGGGTTACGGTTTTAAGAGATGGCAATTATCTGGGGTCTTATCTGGTCAAAGATGTGACCAAAAAGGAAATTGTCAATAAGATGGTGGGGCGGGAGATTGACGACACATTTCCAGATAAAAAAGAGATCGCGCATACGGAGCAGAATGTCTTATTTGAAGTCAAGAATTTTTCAGATACAAATTTTAACAATATCAGTTTCAAACTCTACAAGGGTGAAGTTCTGGGTTTGGCAGGCCTGATCGGTTCCGGGAGAAGTGAATTGGCACAAGCTGTGTGCAGGCTTCAGCCGGCTAAAAGCGGTAAGATTTTCTATAAAGGGAAAGAAATAAACACAAAAACACCAAGGCAATCAATTAACCAAGGTATAGTTTATCTTACAGAAGACAGAAAATCTGATGGCCTTTTTTTATCCTTGCCTATCAGCAGGAATATATCAGCAGCAGACTTGTTAAGCATCTCAGGGACTCTTTTTATCAACCGTAGGGCTGAAAACAAGCAGGCGCTTGATTATATAAAAGAATTTGACATCAGGTGCCGGGATTATGGGCAGGTGGTTCAATCCTTAAGCGGGGGCAATCAGCAAAAAGTCCTAATCTCCAAACTTATGACAGTAAATCCCAAGGTAATCTTTATGGATGAGCCCACCATTGGTGTGGATGTCGGTGCAAAGGCAGAGATCTATAAATTGATTCGAAGACTGGCCAATGAAGGTGTGGGGGTTATTTTAATTTCTTCAGAACTGCCTGAAATTGTCGGCATGTGTGATCGGGTTATGGTTATGCATGAGGGCGAGATCAGCGGGGAGGTCGAAAAGGACCACATCAATGAAAGAGAGATTATTCATATGGCCTCGGGGATAAGCAAATTAAAAGAATAGAAAGGAAATTTGAGTGAGCAACTTGGACAATAATCTAAAACCAAAACCAAACAAAAGCTTTATAAGCACCATAGGTTCCGCATTCAATAATTTTCCTGAAGCAAACCTGATTTTTATTATTGCAGTGATATGGATTGTGGTGAGTTTCTTAAGCCCTCACTGGAATACCCGGGCCAATATCACCACCATTCTGGGTTCTTTTTCAATTGAAGGTATTGTAGTTATTGCTATGACCATTATGCTCATTGTGGGTGGGTTTGACCTTTCGGTAGGTTCGGTCATGGCGCTGACTATGATTATTGCAGGAAGGTTGTTCCAAGCCGGAATGAATCCTTGGATAGCCAGCATTTTAGCGGTCATCGCTGCGGGATGCATTGGTTCTATTATCGGTTTTTTTGTTACCAAAGTAGGGCTAAACTACTTAATAACCACCTTGGCATTCATGGTAGTGGCCAGGGGTGCTTGTTTTGTGATCACCAGAGGTACCCCCATTTCATTGTATGCCCTTCCGGACAGCTTTAAATTTATAGGGCAGGGACGAATATATGGGATTCCCTTTGTAATTTTCTTATTTTTCGGGATTGTCATTTTTGCAGATATCATGCTCAGAAGGTCTACCATTCTCAGAAAAGTGATCTACACCGGCAGCAATGAAAAGGCGGCCATTTTTTCCGGGATTAATACCAATTTGGTCAAAGTTACCGTATGCATACTCACCTCAGCACTGGCCGGTGTGGCTGGGATCCTGTATATGGCACGATTTGCGGGAGCAACTGCACAATATGGGACAGGCCTGGAGATTATGGCCATATCTGCGGCTATCATCGGAGGGGCCAGCCTGTCTGGAGGAAAAGGGACCATATTGGGTGCGGTGCTGGGCGTGGCTTTTTTGCAGGTGGTAACCGGTGCCATGGTCATGTTAAATGTTTCTGTATACTGGCAAGACTTTATTCGAGGGTTGATTCTTCTTGCTGCAGTAACTTTAGACCATCTCAGACAGAAAAGACAAAACCTGGTCTAATAGGGATGGGGCACACCAGGGCATGTATGAAAAATGTTGTGCGCAAGCAGGGTCGAGGAGGTAATAAGAATCGCTTTTTTCTCCATAATCAGACACAAACCGTCGGGTAACTGATGGGAAGTGATGTGTATGATGAATCAATTATTGAGTTTGGTAAAATTTTATAACAACTTATGTTGCCCCCACTTTAGCAGGGAGTTGGGATAATGCGTTTTGCAAAAAAAGCCGTTCTAGCCTGTATGCTGCTGTTTTTTTTCGTATTTGCTTTATCCTGCATGAAAACGCAGCCCCCTGAATTTGAACAGGAACCAGCCCCTGCCCAGTGTTCGGGCCAAAAAATTGCTTTTATTGTCCAGGAAGGCCCCTATTTGCAGGTCTATGTAACCAATTATGCGGGTACATCTAGAATCAATGTATCAGATAATACCTACAATGAGTTTGGCGCAGTTTGGTCCCCGGACGGCAGCGAAATTGTATTTATTTCTGACCGATATGGAAAAGGCCAGATTATTAAAACCAATGCCGATGGAACGGGCAGGGTGAATCTTTCTGATAATAATGCCTGGGAGGGTTACCCCGCCTGGTCGCCGGACGGCAGCAAAATTGCTTATGTATCCGGAGAGATTCAAATGATCCAAGGGCAGGCAAATATATATGGACAGATCTGGGTTATGGACCCCGAAGGAGAAAATAAGGCCAATTTAAGCAATGAGATCTCCAATGACTGGCATCCCGCCTGGTCTCCCGACGGAAAAAGAATCGCTTTTGTCTCCTACCACCAGTCCACACCCCAGATCTATGTGATGGATGCTGACGGGCA
>PWYO01000154.1 GCA_003567835.1 Actinomycetota bacterium
AATAGACCCTTCCACCGATGACCGTTTCCCCGAAGAGGTTGGCGATAAGCTATAAGCTGGAAAACGGCGGATTTCGTTTCAGGCATCGTTTGCAACAAAGGCCCCAGTGCACTATTTGGTGCATGTCGAAAGCTTTAGCCCTCAATGCCGGCTTCAAAATAGGGCGAAAAGAAGTTCAGGCTACTTGCAGTAGAATTGTCTGAGGAGGGTACGGCCATAAAAAGATGGCCCAGGATGCAAAAATATTTTATTAAGCTGTTGCCTTCCATCATCTTTGGTCCTTTTTTAGAGCAGCATTGAAGCTGCGGGGCATGAACCGATTATTGTATACCCCCGCAAACCATGTTTCAGAATTGTTTTCGACTTTTTCCTGCAGGCATAAACAGGGTTTTTATCAGCTTATCTAAAAAGGCCCTAACCAGGCAACCTTTGCCAATGAATCCGTCTTATGTTTATAGATTTTTTGCTTTTTTTAAGAAGATCTCTATTATTTGGGGGTCAAAATGCTTTCCGCTTTGCTCTCGGATAAAATCAAGTGCCTTTTTTTTAGTCCACGCCTTGCGGTATGGGCGGTTGCTGGTAAGCGCATCATATACATCTAATATGGCAAATATACGTGCCTCAAGGGGAATCTCTTTTCCTTTTAAACCCCGGGGATAACCGGTGCCGTCAAACTTTTCGTGGTGGCAGTAGGGGATCTCCAAAGCTGGACGCAAATAGGCAATACCGGATAATAGGTCAAAAGCATCCTGAGGATGGCGGTGGATTACTTCCCATTCTTTCTTGGTTAAGCTGGTGGGTTTTAATAAGATATTATCCGGTATGCCAATCTTTCCCACATCATGCAGCAGGGCGCCCCGGTATATATGGACCATTCTCTGTTCAGAGACCTTTGCAGCCTTGGCCAGGTTCACGGTTTGCTCGGCAACCCGCCTGCAATGGCCAATGGTTTCATGATTGCGCATCTCAAGAAAACCTGCCATGCTCTCGATGGTGGCATCATAGGCTAACTGCAGTTCCAAATTGGACTGCTCAAGCTCTTCATAAAGCTTGGAACTGCTGATTGCAATACCAGCCTGGTCTGCCAGCATTTCAAGAAATTCCAGGTTTTCATCAATGGGGCCGGCTGCTTGATTGTAGAAGACCGCAAGCACCCCTACAACTTTTCCTCGGGCAATGAGGGGAAAACTGGTGTAATGGGAAAAGCCTTTAAACTTGAACAGATGCACATAATTTTTTCCCAATGCTTTGGACGGATCTGAAGAAACAACCATGCGTCGCTCAAGCACAGTTCGGCCGATCTCTGCTTCTGAAAGACCGAAAAGGGGTTTTTCTCCAGGTTTGATATCAAGACCTCTGCTTGCAGCATGCTCTAGTCGTTTTAACTGGGAATTGAATAAAAACACGGCGGCAGCGGATATGTTTGACTGTGCTAAAACATGCTCCAATAAAATATCAATGGTTAGGGACAGATTGAGGCTGCTGTTTATAGCCATATCAACGGCCCGTGTAGCCTGTAGTTGCCGCATACGACGTTTGGTTTCTTCATGCAGACTTATCCGGTGTATGGCTGTTGCTCCCAACTCGGCCAGCAAAGTAAGGATCTTCAGCTCACCGCCGCTTATTTCACGGGGAAGAGCCACAGAAACATACATCACACCCACAGTCTTATTTTCAGTACGCAGGGGAAGGCATGCGCCTCCCCAACCCTCGGGTATTTTTTCAGGGTGTTTTATTCGAAAATCTTTGGCAAATTCTCTGGCTACCAGTGGTTTTCCCGATGTAAAAACATAGCCCCCACACCTTCCCCCGGTTTTAGCCAGGCATCATCCAAGCGGCTGAACCAGCCTCTGGTGACCTTAAAACGCAGTTTTTCGGTTTCGGGTTCATATAAACAGATGGCGCCGGCTTCCGTCTGCAGTACTTTGAGGGTCTCCTCCAGCAGAAGCGGCAGAATCTGCTCCAAAGTATTGGCACTTCTTAAGGAAGTGGAGACCTTGTTTAGCGTTTCCAGCTCAACAAGGTTTTTACGCAGCCTCTCTTCTGCGTTTTTCTGCTTGGTGACATCATTGGCTATGGATCCAAAAAGAGCAGCCCTTCCTTCCTTGCCTTTGATTGGGAAAATCCTGCTTTCAAATAGTCGTTTGGATCCTTCTACCTCCAAAAGGTCTGTTTTTTGGATGGCATTTCCATGCATTTCTATCTGCAAAATTGTACGCTGAAATGATTTTGCCGCTTCTGGGGCCAAGACTTCAGAAAAAGTTTTGCCGATAATTGCTTCCCGGGGTTTTCCAATAATCCTGGCTGCGGCTGCGGATACCTCGACATATGTTCCCTGTCTGTCAAAAATAGTGATAAGACTGGGGCTGTTTTCAAGCAGGGCATTTAACCTGGCCAGGGCTTGTTCCGTGGCTTTTTCAGCCTTTCTTCGCCTGGTGATATCTACGATGGATACCAGGACGCTGGAATAGGAATCCTCGTAGCCGGGAGCTACCTTCCAGTAGAGCTGGACATGCAAAGTCTGGCCATCCAGGGTCCTATGGGTTTTTTCAGTAAAGTATTCTTTTCCCCCGCGGGCCATAACCAGAAGAATGCCTATAAAGCTCTCATAAGATTCGGGAGCAAAAATCCGGGTTATCCCCTGAAGCAAATCATGTTTATCCTTGGCCTTGTAGATTTCCAAAGTAGCCTGGTTAATATCCACCACTTTTACAAGGGCGGCAAGTTGTCGCAC
>PWYO01000055.1 GCA_003567835.1 Actinomycetota bacterium
TAGCCACCTTGGCCATTATGGTCCTGGGCCGGTTTGTGCTCATAAACATGTTTTCACGGATCTTTTTGGCCCTGCTTTTTGCCTTAAGCTCGGTGGTTTTGACTGCAGCCAAGCTGGCCATGGGTGCGGTCACCAAAAAAATGATTGCCGGCCGGGCGGACCTGGACAAAAAGGTGGTGCTGGGGTTCAGGGAGAATATAGCCGCATTCAAACAGTATCCGGCAAAGACCCAAAAGGCCCTATACGGGGCCGCATTGGCCTTAACCGATGCGGCGGTACTGGCAGCAAGCTTTAGCCTGGCCTACTGGCTGCGGTTCTATACCGGGTTTTTTAGGACCGTGATAATATCCTATACCCTGGACCGGGGCTATATGCTCATGGGGGCTTTGTTTGTGTTTTTTGCCTTGGTTCTGCTTGCCGGTTTCCGGGCCTACCACTGGGATTCGGCCTACCGCGGGCCGGGTTACTATATCAAGCTGGCATCCTCGGTGGTGCTTGCGGCTGCGGTTGTGGTGGCCTTCAATTACCTGTTTATGGCCACCCCGGTGGCCAACCTGTTTCTTTTGATGCTCCTGCTGGCGGGTATTTTCCTGATGCTGGCGGTAAGGGCCTGCCTGGGCCTGGCCACCAAAAAGATCAGCGGCTTTCTGGGACGGCCCCCCGGGGATATCAAGGTGGGCTTTTTTGAGAATATGGTTGAATTCCAATACTATTCCCGGAAGCTGAAAAAAATCACCTATGGGTTTATGCTGGGCATAAACGATGTCATTTTTCTGGCTTTAAGCTTCTATTTTGCCTACTGGCTGCGGTTCTATACCCGTTTATTTGATGAAGTTGCTTTTTCTTATACCCTGGATGTCCACTATGTGTTTTACTCTTTTTTGTTTACCATCTCTGCGCTGATCATCTTTTCTGTGCTCAAGCTGTACAACTGGGACAGCATTTACAAGGGCTCAGGGTATTACGGCCGGATCATCAAGGGCATTTTTATCAATTTGGTGGCGGTTGTTGTGCTGGGGGCCCTGTTTGAGCAATTTACATTTTCCAGGATATGGCTGGCCCTTCTTTTGGTCATCAGCGCCGCCCTTCTGGTGGGCAGCCGGTTCTTTATGGAAATCATGACCCAGGTACTGTTAAAAAAACTGCAGATCTCTTCCAAAACGGCGATTATCGGCATCGGGGAGAACGGAAAGAGGATGGAGCATACCTTCAACAAGCCTTCCCTGTGGGGCTACCGCATCGTGGGCTATATTGAAAGCCGCCAGCGCCTGGCCCAAAACCGCCGGTATGCCCAGGCATTTCATATCATCGGCCACCTGGAAGACCTGGAGCAGGTGGTAAAAGAGCATAATATCCAGAGGGTGATCATCTCCGGTTCCGAGTACCAGTATTTTGAAGTCCTGGACATCCTGGAGCAGCTCAAAGGCATGCCTGTATCCATTGTTCTTTTCCCCGGCTTTTTTGAGTTTTCCATCAAAAGGGTGGAGACCAGGGAAGTATGCGGCATCCCTCTGATGCAGATCCGCAACACCGGGTTTTTCGGCATCAATATGTTTTACAAAAATGTCATAGACTATGTATTGGGATCGTTTATGTTTCTGGCATTTATCCCCATCTACCTTACCGCCGGGCTGGCCATCAAGCTGGATTCCCCGGGGCCGGTGTTCTACAAGCAAAAAAGGTTTACCAAGGACTGCAGGGAATTTTATATGTACAAGTTCAGGACCATGTTCGTGGATGCGGACAAAAGGCTGGAAGAGCTCAAACAATACAATGAAGCAGACGGGCCCATATTTAAAATGAAAAATGACCCCCGGATCACCCGGGTGGGCCGGCTTTTGCGCAAGTTTTCCATTGATGAGCTGCCCCAGATCATCAATGTCCTAAAAGGGGAGCTGAGCCTGGTAGGCCCCAGGCCCCCCATCCCCGAAGAAGTGGCCCAGTATGAGGATTGGGTCAAAAAGCGGCTCAAGGTCAAGCAGGGGGTCACCGGGCTGTGGCAGATCAGCGGCAGAAGCGAGCTCAATTTTGAGGAGATGGCCCGCCTGGACCTCTATTACATCCAGAACTGGTCCATTGGGATGGACCTTAGCATCATACTTAAAACCATACCCGCCATTGTTTTTAGCAAGGGCGCCTACTAAAAACCAGTGCTTGGCCCTAAAACACAACCCTTGCTTTAACCCCCTGGTTTTTTTTCTTTTCAATATGTAGCGGCTATAGGCTTGGGCAGGGCAGAAAGAAACATCGCCGGGCCAATAAGATCAAGGGATGCCAAAATTTTTTAGCAATTTGGTTTAAGCTTGGAGTCCAAAAAAATAGCCTGAATCAAAAGAAAACGTTGCTTGCTGGACTTCAAATGCTATATAAAGGCAAGCCATGCAGGGAGGTATTTATAAAGGAATATAAACTTGGAGCTTAATGGGGGGCTATATACTTCCTGCAGCAAGGAATGTCATATATGATGTCGGCAGATACAATTTCACAGCATGGATAATCTCCATGAAGTAGTTAAAATTTTAAGTTTACCCCAAAAGAAGAGCCTGTCTGAGAATAGAAAAGCATAAACCCAAAAAAGCATACAAATAATTATCTAAATAGTCTAGGAGCCTGTCCGAGAATAGAATTATTAGTGCATTAACTCAAAAACACATACAAATAATTACCTAAATATGCTATAATAATTAAAACAATTATTATAGGAGAGAGCA
>PWYO01000074.1 GCA_003567835.1 Actinomycetota bacterium
AGGGCACTTGCTGGCAGCAATATGGATGCCCATTCCAGTTCCGCAAAACAACAAAGCCCTCTCGAATTCACCTTCTGAAATTTTAGCACCAGCCTTGAGCCCAATTCGATGAAACATCTCTGGATTCTTTTCATGTTCCGACTGGACCCCAATATCGGTTACCGTCCAGCCCTTTCTCTTAAGGTGTTCTACCACAGCTTCTTTTAGCGGAAAGCCGGCAAAATCAGCGGCTACCAGAATCTGTTTATCCTTTATAGTTTTCATATGATGCTCCTTTCATCACATAGCCTTAATCATTGGATGTCCAAAAAACTTTTCCTTATTGTCTGGTTAGAAAAATCATATTGCAATCGCTCATAAAATTCAAACAGTTTGTCAAAGGCATCTTGGTTTCAAAGGTTGGTTAAAGGGGATGCATAAACTGTTTGGTCTCATGAAGATACTGTAAATATTCCCATAAATGATATTCACAGACACCGCAGTTTGGGTTTTGGCTTGGTTGGCTAAAAGGCCCTCTCCGTAAAAATCCCAGCACGCCGTCAGGATGGTTTCTTTTTTTCATCATACCATAACCATTCGGAACATTGATTGGCTTTAGGCAATCACTATGTTTTGCTGTGCCAAAATATGGATGGGCACGGTTCTGCGCGGTACAGGGGACGCTTTGCCCATGCCCTCTCACCGTGCTAATAATCTGCAATTTGTATCTTCTTTTGTTTGGCTTTATACTGAATTTAAGTACACGGTCTGGGCATTTTCTGATGGGAGACGAACATACGTAGATGCAAGACACTTACTTTCAAAACCATTGGAAAGCCTGAAAACCTTGAATCTTTGATCACAATGATAAAGATATGCTATCAATAACAGAAAGGAAAAGATGTCAGACCTAACCAGAAAAGTGATGCTGGCAAGCATGGGGCTCATTTCCCTTACCGAAAAGAGGGCTAGAAAGCTGGCCAAAGACCTTATAAAAGAGGGTGAACTGGCTGAGACGGAAGAATCTGAATTCATAGAAACCATGGTGGAAAAGTCTCAGGAAATCAGCAGGGATATCAACAAAAAAATTGAAGAACAGGTTGAAAAATATTTTGAAAAATTCAATTTGGTCACCGCCAAAGACCTGGAAGAGATTAACCAAAAACTGGATCTGCTGATCAATGAAAAAAAGGGTTCGAAATAGTTTTTTTAGCCAAATCCCAATATTTTACAGCATAGGTTATGGGCCTTAAAACCAAGTACGATAAAATAAAAAGAAGCGAAAAAATCATAAATGTGTTCATGAAATCAGGCTTGGGCTACTTGATTGATCAATCAAAGCTTAATCTAGGAAGCAAGATCAAAAAATATGCCAAAAGCAGCTCGAGCAAAAGCCTGCCTGAAAGAATGCGGTGCAGCTTGGAAGAACTGGGACCCACTTTTATCAAACTGGGGCAGGTATTGAGCACAAGGCCGGATTTTTTGCCCAAAGAATTTATTGCAGAACTTGAGAAACTTCAAGATGAGGTCCCCCCATTTGATCAGTCTGTGGTTTTTGAATTCATAGACCAAGAACTGGGCAAGCCTGTTGATCAATTGTTTAAACAATTTCAAGCAGAGCCTGTGGCCTCTGCCTCTTTAAGCCAGGTTCATAAGGCGATTCTACCCAATGGTAGCGTGGTTGCCGTAAAAGTCCAAAGGCCCCAAGCCAAAGAACTTGTCGAACTTGACTTGGAGATCTTAAAAGATCTGATGGGTTTTGTGGACAGAAGATTGTCAGATAACTGGGTTTACCGCCCCAGCCTTATGGTAAAAGAATTTAGTAAATCCATTCTTAAGGAAATCGATTTTGCCAATGAAGGGCGTAACTATGAAAAGTTTCAAAAAAACTTCAAGGATACCCACTATATCAAGATACCCAAAATTCACTGGGATCTGACTACATCCAAAATCCTGACCATGGAATTTGTAAAAGGGATAAAAATCAATGAAATCGCCAAGCCCCAACACCAAGAGAACTTTGACTCCAAGCTGGTGGCCAAGCAAAGCGCCGATATTACCTTAAAACAAATATTCGAAGATGGTTTTTTCCATGGAGATCCCCATCCCGCCAATGTCTTCGTCCGCCCTCCGGCGACCATTGTTATGCTTGATGTGGGACGTGTTGGTTATGTGGATAAAAAGACCGCCAAAATCGGGGCCAACCTATTGATGGCCATGGTCAATAAAAATATTGATGAAGTCATTGACTCCTTAAGAGAACTGGATATGCTGGAAAATGAGACCAACTTAACTGTGCTTCGCCAGGATATTACCGAACTGATTGAAAACTATTTAGACATTCCTTTAAAAGACCTGAACACCCGAGAATTTTTCAAAGAGTTTCTTGAAGTTCTTGGCCGGCATAATTTGGTTCTGCCCTCCAACTTTGCCTTGATGATTCATTCGTTTGCCCTGGCTGAAACAACCGCCAGAAAACTCGATCCCAATTTTAACATGGTAAGTGCCAGCAAACCTTTTTTGAAAAAAATGACCTATAAACAGTTTTCTGCTGAAGAACTGCTAAAAAAAGGCAATGTGCTGATAAAAGACGGCATGGAACTGATGGAAAAACTTCCTAAGGGTCCACTCAAAAATAAATTGTATTTTTTAGGCGTAATCCATACGTTTATTCTAATTGACAACTAATTGGTTCGGTATAAAGACACCGCCTGAAATACATGCTATACCT
>PWYO01000302.1 GCA_003567835.1 Actinomycetota bacterium
CTCCTTTTATTTTGGGCATATACTCATAATTATAGTAACAATTCATCAACCTGAATTCAAGAAAAAAAATAAGATCTGCTAAAATCATGAGCCAATTGCATCCTAGGTAGAGGCTGGTTGCAGTACTTGGAGCACCATCCCTCTCAGTTTGCAGTCAATCTCACCCAGCCAGCATCGGCCAATCATTGATTGACCGTTTTCACATAAACAGCGCTCTTTCCATGACCGCACTGACCTTCAAATCCCTAAAAACTGCCATGTCCACCCGTAAACCGGAGGCGTTTCAGACCTTGGGCCCGCCGTTTCTATAATTTTCCTTTTCCGGGCTCAACATGTTTATGGGATTTAATCCAGGACAAAAAAGCTTCTTCCTGCCAGGGGGCAAGCCTCCTATTGCTGCTAAAAAATGCACCGATGTTTTCCTGGCAAAGATTATGGCTGATGTTCTCATCTGCCATGATGCCTTGCATGAGGCACGCTTATTTTCCAAAGGGATAGAGCCTGGAGGCCCAGGCTCTATCTTCTATTTACTCTTCTTTTTTTGGTTGTGCCAGTTCATCCATCCTGGCCTGGATCTGGTCCAACTGCTTTTGTAAAGCATCCGCATGCTGTTTTAGCTGCTCTACTTCCTGTTCCGGTTCTTCTGGTCGCTGGTAGCCGGCAGGAGCAGGCGGTTGAGGATTCTGTCTCATCCAGAAAGGAAGCCCTGTCGCATAATAACTGCGCCGGTATCCTCTTCCTCTGCCAAATCCTCCAAATGCAGCCTGACCCGGCCTTCCGCCATATGGATTCATATAACCGGGTGCATCGTAGCCGGCACAATATCCTGCCCCTCTTCCGGTCATGGGACCCATTCCTGCAGGTCCGGTTCCATCTCCTCTTGGCATATCATACACTCCTTCCTATTATATAATATGGTATTTGATCTTTTCCCCTATGCTCTTCTTTTCCGCCCATCAACAATATGTACAGGCAACCTTTTTTGGTCCGAAAACAAACACGGTTGGTTGATACCCTGCACTGGCCATATGGGTTTTAGGGATGATTTTTGGCACATAAAAGACAACGTACTGAATCTTTTATGTCCTTTTTCTCCACCTGGGCCTCTTGGGCCAAAGCTTTGCATGCCATCTACCTTCCCTTAATATGAACCAAAGTTCATTTTAATTATAATGAACATTGGTTCATAAATCAAGCTGTTTTTAACCCTTTTTTAGAACGTTTGCACTTTTTCTAGCCAAACAACGGGACAAATCGGTTTTCACCATCAATGAATGCATACCCAATGTGTGTGCCCCCTTGGGCAATTTTGGGCTTATGATTGCGGCTGGCAATGGGTACAAGGCATGTGAAGCAAGATGGACAGCAGGACAGATCTTTTTAACCGCAGGCCCGTAGCCGACTTTTTATAAAAACCAGGCACAATGGCCATTGATTTACCGCCCATGCTGCAGGTCAGCTGCTCATTACATAAAATCCCCTATTTGGCTTACCGGCAGAAAGAAAACCAAGTTTTCAGAAGCATGATGATGCATGGGATGCCAATTTTTCTACAATGCCTGATTTTAATTGAACATGCTTATCTTTTTTTAAACTGGCCTTATTGGTGCAGCCTGAAAAAATCATACCTCTTTTTCCTAATGGTGGTGGCATGCAAAACCTGGAATATGATGAGTAGAGCAGCATTTTTTTCTCCCTTTTTTTATCCTGTTTGCCCCAGTATGGCCTTAAGGTCTTTATCAGGGGTTGTAATCGGCTTTACATGGAACCTGTTGACCAGGGTTTTCAAAATATTCGGTGATATGAATGCAGGTAAAGTAGGCCCAAGATATATATTTTTTATGCCTAGTGAAAGCAATGTCAAAAGTATGCATACCGCTTTCTGTTCATACCAGGAAAGGATGAGCGTTAAAGGCAAATCGTTTACGCCGCACTTCAATGCATCTGCAAGCGCAAGCACGACTTGTACGGCTGAGTAGGCATCATTGCATTGTCCCATATCCATAATCCTGGGCATGCCCATGATTTCGCCCATATCTAAATCATTGAATCTGAATTTGCCGCATGCAAGCGTGAAAATGACTGTATCTTTTGGGGTCTTTTTGACAAAACCAGTATAATAATTTCTCCCAGGCTTTGCACCATCACAACCACCCACAAGGAAAAAATGTTTTATTGCCCCTGTTTTTACAGCTTCAATGACTTTGTAAGCCAGGGCCGTTACAATGCATCATTTTTACGGCTCTTTTGGGCATACTGCAGCATGTTTATGCATATTTTTCGGAGATAAAGCGCTTATTGAATGTGGTCAGCAGATCTGCTCCGTTTTCACCCACAATATAGGTGTCTTCAATCCTGAAAGAACCCCAGGGCAATCCTTTAAAATATACATCGATGGCTATGGCCATATTTTTTCGCAAGGGGACTTCCCTGTTTGCTGAAAAAAACGGTGTTTCACATTCAAGCATGCCTATGGAATGCACGGAGCCATAAGGAGAATATTTGGCATAACCCTGTTTGTCCAGGAAATCATGGTATATTTGATACAGTTGTTTGGAATTTGCGCCTGGCTTCAAGGCATCGGCCACAATATTTTCAGCCTCATAGGCAACCTTGACCGCTTCTTTAATCTGCGGGTCTATGGCCCCCAAAACCACCGGGGTGCATATCACCGCATTATAGCCTTCATATAAGGTTCCGGCCTGGA
>PWYO01000325.1 GCA_003567835.1 Actinomycetota bacterium
CTTATGATGAGTTGCTTATAATCTCTCCGTTTATTGACCAAAAAACCCTTGATACATACAATCTTTCAGTTGAAAGGCAAGCATTTCTATTGAGCAGAAAAGAAGAAATGGATGTTTTGCCGGAGCAAACTTTAAAGAAATTTAACTGCTGGACCTTTTCTGCATTGATACGGGATGCTGAATACCAGCAGCAATTATCTGAAGAAAAAGTGGTGCCTTTGGAGCAAAATCTTCATGCAAAATTATTTATAGCCATGCGGGATAAGGTTCCTTATTGGTTTCTGGGATCAGCAAATTGCACCGATCCTGCACAAACCCGCAATGTAGAGTTTATGGTCTTTCTTAAAGGCAGCAAGGCAGCTGGATTGAGCACCAAAGATGTTTTCAAGCTGCTCACCGATGAAACGAAATCGGATGGTATGATGTTATTTACCCCCTATGATTTTGGTTCCAGGAAAGGAGATAAAGCACAAAAGAGCATAGATCGGGATGTCCGCAAAATCAAATATGCCCTTACCTTGCTGCCGCTGGATGGTAAGGCCAGGCAGGTTGCAGGCGGTACTGCTTATGACCTTTCCATCGACATAGATGCTGCTAATTTTACGCCCCCGGAAGGCTATAGTGTAAAAATTAAGCCTTTGCCTGAACAGAGAAAAAGCGCTGTTCCCTTAGTGCCGAACAGGATGAACAGCATAAAGGAATTTACAGGTTATGCGAAAACAGAACTGAGCCCTTTTTTGATTTTTGAGATTTGGAAAGAAATGGAAAACATCAGCCAGTTTTTGATGCCTATGGACATTGCATTGCCCAGGGACCGGATGCAAGCCATATTTGGTTCGATCATCAATTGCAGGGAAAAATTCTTAAAATATCTGAATTTTTTATTAACCGGCGGGGAAGCCTACAAATTGGAAGACAATGGTATTGAAAATACCAGAAAGCCATCAGGTTCGGACAGCCATGAGCCTTGGACTGTTGCAGGGACCCAGGTTTATGAAAAACTTTTAATTGCTGCAAGCCGGTCCCCCGGCAAGCTTAAATCTATCAATGCATTGATCAAACGCTTAAAGGCAGAGTCGGATGAGGCTGATAAAAATATAATTTCTGAAGAGTTTGAAAGGTTCTGGGCCACATTCCAGCCATTTACAAAAGACAGGAAAAAACCATGAAAGAAAAAGTACAGCAAACATTGGATGGATTAAAAGATTTCCAGAAGAAATCGGTTGATTATGTCTTTGATCAGCTGTACAGAAAAGGCAGGAGTAAAATGCTTATTGCCGATGAGGTGGGCCTGGGCAAGACCATAGTGGCCAAAGGCATCATTGCCAAAGCTTTTGAAAGGTTTGTTCATAAAAGAGAAAAGAAATCATTTAATGTCATCTATATATGCTCCAACCAGGCTTTGGCAAAACAAAATCTAAAGAAATTAAATTTTACCGGGGATAGTTCCGTGATTGATTATTCGCATGAAGACGACAGGATCACCAGCCTGGCTTACCAGCCTATTCAGGAAGGAAAAGGAATTCCATTTAAAATCAAGGCTTTTACCCCGGCCACATCATTTGACAGCAAAACCCATGCAGGCAGGGCCAATGAGAGGGTTTTACTATACAGGCTATTGTACCAGTACCGTGAACTACAGCCCTACCAAAACAGTTTAAAATGGATATTAAAAGATAATAGGAAAATGAAAGATGAAAACTGGGAAGCCCTCATTGCCGATGCTTCAGCTTTTGACAAAGGCAAAGAGCTGTATTGGGTAAGAAAAATAAGGCCAAAGGTTGGCAGCGAACTCCGGAAAAAATTACAAGAAACGGTAAGCCCTGATGACCTACCCAGGTCGTTTCAGGCTGCAGGCTTGTCCTATCCGGTCAAATATTGGACGCTTATAAAGAAATTGTGCAGGCTGGGCATCCGGAAGAATAATTACTACCACCACTATTTTACCAGAGAACTGGTAGGCAATTTACGGTTTTTGCTGTCCAAAGTGTGCTTAAGGTACCTGCAGGCTGATTTTTTTATTTTAGATGAGTTCCAGCGCTACAAGCAATTGATCAATTGCAAAAACATAAGCAGTGACAGCAAGGATGAAAAAATCAGTCCTGCCATAGAACTTGCCCGGGACATTTTTTCTTTTGAGGATTCCAAGATTCTCATGCTCTCGGCTACCCCTTTTAAGCCTTATACCAATGATTTTGATGAATTGAACGGGGAAGAACATTTTAAAGAATTTGAGATGGTATTGAAGTTTTTAATGGATGATAAAAAAGAAGAGTTCTGGCAGGAATATGAGAAAGACCGGAGATTGTTTTTTAGTTTTTTATGCCATCCGGATCATTTAAAAGGAAAAATGGATCAAGCGGTATGTGTGAAACAGAAGTTGGAAAATCTGTACAGAGAGGCCATGGTTAGAACGGAGAAGCTTATGGCTTCAAAGCAAAAAGATGCTTTGATAAAACAGGTCAAAAAAGAACCCATCGGCATACAGAAAGAAGATATAGAAGAATTTGTTTCCCTGGACCAGATTACCCAGTTTCTAAACAAAAATCATAATACTTCATTGCCGGTACCCCTGGAATATGTGAAATCCAGCCCATTTACATTATCCTTTCTGGATAATTACAAACATAAGGAAAATTTAAAAAAATTTGCTGGCCAGGACAAGAAACTGATGATGCTGCTAAAGAAGTCGAAACGCTGCTGGCTC
>PWYO01000274.1 GCA_003567835.1 Actinomycetota bacterium
CTGGGGCTTATGTATACTTTTCCCCCTGACCTGACCGAGATGTTGCCTCCTGAGGAATCGGTAAGCTCCCGGTCAAAGAGCAGTTTGCCTATTCTGCATATGGACTTTCGTATATCTTTTACGTCTGCCATGGCCCTCCTTGGAATATATTGGTTATTAAATTTGTCATTTTAAACTTTTTCTACCACTTTGACAAACTCTTTGGCTGCGGTGGAAGCATCGTCTGCGTAGATCTCAATACCATGACGGTCGGCAAAGTCTCTGGTGGCAGGCGCTCCCCCTACAGCAAGCACCACTTTGTTGCGCAGTCCTGCCTCTTCGATGACTTTGATGTGATCAGGAACATTGGCCAAGGTAGTGGTAAGCAGCCCTGAGAAAGCCACAATATCGGGGTTATGCGCTTTTATGGCTTCCACAAACTTGGGATAATCTACGTCTATACCTAAGTCGATGACCTTAAAGCCTTGGCCTTCAGCCATGGTAATGACCAGGTTTTTTCCAATATCATGCAAATCCCCTTTGACTGTCCCGATGACCAAGACACCCCGGGCAGCACCTTCCCCTTCTTCTTTTAGCAGAGGTTTTAAGATACCCATGGCTTCTTTCATAGTCTTGGCGGCCAGCAGCATATCCGGCATGTAAAGCTCGCCGGTGCCGAATTTATCCCCCACATCCACCATGGCTTTGGAAAGAGCCTCGGTTATGATCTTTTGGGGCGCTATACCTTCATCGACCGCTTTTTTTACTAAATCCTTTATGGCTGCGTGATTGCCTTCGGTAGTGGTTTGGTATATGTCTTTGAGTATTGCCATTGCAAACTTTCCTTTCTTTTAATATTTTCCGTATTTGTGTATGGCATTATAATAGGCGATGACATTTTCATGAGGAATGTAGTTGACCAGGGAATGGCTGGCCGTAGCCACATAGCCGTATCCGGGTTTTAGCACTTCCATATGTTTTTTAATGTCTTCTTCTACATCCTGGGGCGTGCCTTTGGACAAGGGAAACTCGATGTCCATATTGCCGGACAGGCAAAGCCGGTCTCCAAACCGGTCCTTGTAGTCTGCATAGTCTACCCCGTAAGGGTCCATGGGGTTCAGGCAGTCCAGGCCCATATCAATTAAGTCCTCTACTATGTCATCAATCTTGCCGTCGGAATGAAACATCACCGGAATCCCGGCTTCAACTGCAGGCTCCATAATGCGGGCCATTCTGGGTACCCAGATTTCTTTCATGATCTTTGGAGGGATAAAAAGCCCGGTTTTAAAGGCAACATCATCCGCAGGGAAAATGAAGTCCACCCCTGCTTTGACCACCGCTTTGGACAGCTTTACAAAATGCTCGGTGGATACCTCAAGCATCTCTTCAACCAGGGGTCGGTCTTCATAGACCATCATCATAAAGTCATTCATGCCCACCACAAATTCATAAAGTGTTTGGGTGATACACCCGTACAAACAGGATACCCCTACCTTGGAACCTCTTTTTTGGGCAGTTTTTTTGTATTCTTTTACATATTTTACCGCATTGGCAATCTGGGTATCTGAATCCAGAACCAATGCATCAAAGTCTTTTTTATTTCTAACCGAACGGTCTGCTGCCTGCACCAGCTTTCCCTGTGCATCTTCTTTTTTGAAGGGAGTCCAAAGCCCTCCTTCAAACATCATGGCATCCTGGCCGATCATTTCACAAAGGTCAATAAAGTCATCAGGATACATGGGCCGGCCCGCTTCCGCATCAGCCCCCTTGGCAGGATCTCCCCCATAGGCTAGGGTATTTCCTGCGTATTTTCCCAAAAACTTCTCTACATGGCTGTCTTCTATGAGCACTTCAAAGTTGGGGACCCTGTCTACCGGTTCCCGCTTGAAAGCAGCTAAAAGCCTTTTTATGTCCGGCTCCCCCTCATAGGGCAGAAGTTTTTTTGATTCAATCAATTTGTGCCTCCTTGTGGTCGTTATGCAATTATATAATATTAAATAATTTTTTGGCATTTAAGCCAAATATGTTTCTTTTATCTTCTTGGGCAATATTTGATGCACCCACCCAAAGCAAATGGTACCGTATATCGGTCCAGGGCATATCTGTGCCGAACAAAATACGTTCAGAGCCAACAGCATTAACATATTTTTCAAGAAGCCCGGGAACCAGTATATCGCCGGCAAAATCCACATATAGATTTTTATTCTCCTTTAGAAGATCCAGCACTTTGTAGATATACGCCCCCCTTCCGCCGGCATGGGCCAAGATCAGTTTGACATTCTTATATTTTTTGGCAATATCTGCAAAAAAGAAGGGGTCTGAATATTTTTGGTCCGGGTTGGCCACATGTGGGTTCCAGCTATGGGTGAGCACCACCAGACTGTTCTGGTCCGCATATTCCCAAAATCGCCTGTATTTTTCATGGTAAGGATAACAGTGGTGCCAGGAAGGGTGAATTTTTACCCCTAAAAACCTCTTCCTGCTCAAATGCTTCTCCATGAGGTCCAGGCCGAATCGGCTGAAATTGGGATTAAAAGCCACATAGGCATACAGCTTACGGCTCATGCCCAATGCTTGCAGGGTTTTTTCCCATCCAAACTGCAGGCTGCATAATGCCCCGTGATGGGAGAATACAGCACCCTTTATATGGTATTTTTCCATAAGGTCCAGGGCGTATTGGTCAGCTTGGCCCAATACATGCATATA
>PWYO01000135.1 GCA_003567835.1 Actinomycetota bacterium
ACAGCATACAGAACGATATTGCAGACCACAGGTAGCGGTGCATATGTTAAGCTTTAAGGAAGCACAAGCAAAGGTTTTAAGCCAGAAGTTTGCTGCCAGAAGGGGCAAATTGGATATTGGCCTATTGCCTGGTTTGGTGCTTTCCCGGGATATCATTTCTCCCAGGGACCTGCCCGCTGCTGATATTGCGGCAGTAGATGGGTATGCCTTAAGGGCCATAGACAGCAAAGGCGCAGACAGAAATTATCCCATCCGGCTTAAAGCCTGCGAGGGCGCTAGGGGATCTCAAACGAATGCCGGTTCCGGTATTGAGCCAGGATTCTGTGTTTCTGTTTCTGCAGGCATGGCTATTCCCGGTGGTTGTGATTGTGTGGTATCCAGGGAAAGCATAGAATCAGAGAGAAGGGATATTCTGGTTTATGCCGAATGCAGCAGCCAGTCCAATATCATCCGCAAAGGACAGGATACAAAAAAAGGAGATCGGTTATTTTGTGCCGGCAGACAAATATACCCTCAGGATATCGGTGTTTTTGCCCAAATAGGTGTGGAACAGGCGGAGGTTTTCCTGCCCCCCAAAGTGGGCCTGGCTGCGCTCTATGGGCAAGAAGGACAAAAAGACCATAATCTGGATGCAAGCTGCATGCTCGCGGCTATGGCCAGGGATGTTAAGGCTGAATGCAGCATATCCCGCATCCATATCAATGACGGCAAAAAGGCGGCCAAAACCATGGCTGGGTTATTGGATGCATGTGATTTGGTCGTTGTTGCCGGGAATCAATCGGTTCCGGGCTATGATTTTTTAAATGATACCATGCTGGGTTTGGACCTGGATTTGGGTTTCTGGAAAGTCAATCAGCATCCCGGCAGACAAATGGCTTTCCTGGCCGGCAAAAATAAGGCAGCATTCTGCTTGGGAGGCCGTCTTGACGAGATCCTGTTCTGTTTTGAGTTGTATATAAGGCCCATGATCCTTAACATGATGGGAAACCGGGATGTTTTTAGAAAAACAGTCAGGGGCCAGGCAAGGGAAGATATTATCCATAAAAAGGGAAAAACCTTGTTTTTGACTGTGTGTCTGGGCAGTAAAAAGGGGTCTTACACCTTCAGTCCCACCCATCCCCAAAGAGCCCTGCGGTCGGTCAGGGATGCCCAAGGCATTGTTGTTTTGCCTGAAAATAAGGCAGGGCTTAAAGCCGGTGATCTTGCTGATATCATCATGATTAAGGAAAGTGGATAAAAATGATTGTCAAATGTATGTTTTTTTATTTGTCTTTTCTAAGAGGGTAAAAAGTGAACATATTACCATACACAGACAGGGAGGAACATTGCTTTTAGCCATAGATGTGGGCAACACGCAAACGGTCATTGGTTTATTTAAAGGAAGCAAGCTGCTCAGCTCTTGGCGGATGGTAACCCCCAAACGCCAGACTTCGGATGAAATTGGCGCTTCAATGTTGAGTTTTATGAAAAACAGCGGCTATGAGCCGGGGATTGTAACCAGTCTGGCAGTGTCTTGTGTTGTCCCTGCCATATTCAATGAAATAGACAAAATGGGACGCAGATATTTCGGTTGCGATACTTTTATGGTGGATGGGACCATCAAAACAAACCTCAAACTGGACTATGACCATCCCCAGGAGATTGGGGCAGACCGCATTGCCAATGCGGTTGCAGCGTTAAAAATCTATGGCTGTCCGGCTATTGTGGTTGATTTCGGGACCGCTACAACCTTTGATATTATTTCTTCTGAGGGAAAATATTCTGGCGGCGTTATAGCGCCGGGAATCGAGATATCGTCTGAAGCACTTTTCAAGCATGCCGCAAAACTGTCCAAGGTTGATTACAGCTGGCCGGATACCGTCATTGCCAAAAACACCTATGACGGCATACGCTCGGGCATCCTTTACGGTTTTCTGGGCCAGGTGGACTTTCTTATAGAGAAAATTATTGCCGAACAGAAGATATTGGACCAACACTTTGAGCCCCAGATTATCGCCACAGGAGGCCTTGCGCCCCTGATTAAAGATAAAAGCAGGTATATTATGCTCTCTGACCCAGACCTCATACTCAAGGGACTGCAGATTTTAAAAAGTTATAATCCTTAATCATTGCCCAAAAAAGATTGGCTGCCTGCCTCTAAGGGCGGTCATTTTTCAGGCGGCATGGTAGTTTTATGCAAGTTTTCCATATGATTAAAAAAAGGCCCTATTTTTGGTGCAGGGCACGGAGATACCATTTGCGCCCCAAGCAGCTTTTTTCTGTATACGCTGCCCCAACAGTGTCTCCATCATATTGGTCAGCAACTGCACAGGGGTAAAACCCTACAGCCCCATCAAATCCCCCACCATAGCCTGAAAACAGCCGCATTGACAGAGAGAGTATTTTTGTCATTTCCAGAGGGATGGTGAAAATATTTGTTCTAAAAAAGTTTGATTTTAGCGGTTGTGTTGACTTTGTTCTGCGATTGGGGTAAATTTGTTATTACATTATATCTTATTAACTTTCATCATCTGATGAGGTGGTTCAGTCAGCAAAAGGAACACTGGCTTAAGGAAAAAAACACCCCCCTTTGATGTACTGACACGTACTTTCGGTAAAATGAACCATATGCTGGTCAGCAGAATATGGGAAAAAGCTGCAGGGAAACGGGGGTATTGTCTATGCCCCAGAAGAAAAAATAGCCAT
>PWYO01000092.1 GCA_003567835.1 Actinomycetota bacterium
CATCCTTTGGTCTATTATAAGGGAAGCCAGTCCTTTTTTTCCACTGGTTTTTGCTCTTATTTTACCCGTTTCATGATCCGCTAAGGTTCACTTTTCATGGCAGTGGCAGCCAAACCTTGGCAAAAACCACAGGGCACATATCCATGTATAACCATGCGCAGGGCCTAAAATTCTTATTTGCAAAACATCAATAATTGGTTATCATTAAAGATTAAAATAAAACAGGAAAAACAATGGCCAAAACAGTAGAACAAATAAACCAAAAAATCAAACAGGGCAATGTAGTGGTCCTTGATGCAGAAGAGATTATCGACTATGTTGAAGACCGGGGCATCAAAAAAACAGCTGAAGAAGTGGATATTGTAACCACAGCCACCTTTGGACCCATGTGTTCCTCCGGCGCCTTTCTCAATTTCGGCCATGCAGACCCTCCCATAAAGATGACCAAAGCCTGGCTCAATGATGTGCCCGCCTATGCCGGAATGGCTGCAGTTGACGTCTATTTGGGAGCCACCGAGATTTCAGAATCGGAAGGAATCGAATATGGCGGAGCGCATGTGATAGAGGAGCTCATCCAGGGCAAACCAGTAAAGCTGCGGGCTACCGCCTACGGAACCGATTGTTATCCTCGAAAAAGCATAGAGACCTATGTCACTCTGGACATGCTCAATCAGGCCTACCTTTATAATCCCAGGAATGTATACCAGAATTATGATGTAGCCACCAATTCCTCCAACCGGACCATTTATACCTATATGGGTAAGCTGCTCCCCCATTTTGGTAGTGCTACTTACAGCAGTGCGGGACAGCTTAACCCGCTTTTAAACGACCCTTACTATCGAACCATTGGCATAGGAACCAGAATATTTATAGGGGGGGCCATTGGCTATGTTGCCTGGCACGGCACCCAGCATAATCCCAATCAGGAAAGACTTGCCAATGGCTCCACGTTTGGACCGGGGGCTACACTGGCAGTCATAGGAGACTTAAAGAAAATGAACGTGTCCTATCTCAGGGCAGCCAGGTTTCCCGGATACGGGGTTACCATGTTTATGGGCATCGGGATTCCTATTCCGGTCATCGATGAAGAAATGGTGCAATTTTTAAAAATCAAAGATGAAGAGATCTATACCAATGTTTATGATTACTCGGTACAGAGACGCAACCGGCCGTCCTATGGAAAAGTAAGTTATAAGCAGCTCAAAAGCGGCCATATAACCGTCAACGGCAAAAAAGTGCAGACCGGGTCCATATCCAGCTACTCCAAAGCCAAAGAGATTGCTCAAACATTGAAATCATTAATCAGCAGCAAAAAGTTTTTATTAACCCAGCCGGTAAGCCCTTTGCCCAAAGATGAAAAGCTGGGAACCCTTGAAATTCTGGCCCAGGAGGAACTCTGATGGAAAAAAGAAAACTGGTGCTGACATTTTCAGAAGATATTGTAACCCAGCCTATTACCTATAGGCTGGTTAAGGATTATGACCTCTCTTTTAATATCTTAAGAGCAGAAATAACCCCAGATATGGAAGGCAAGATACTTATTGAAATAAGCGGAACCAGGAAAAATATTGAAAAAGGGGTTCAATATTTAAAAGGCGCCGGGGTGTCCATTCAGGAAGCAGTAAAGGATATTATCCTGGATAAGGATTTATGTGTTTCTTGCGGGCTGTGCACTTCATTATGCATAACCCAGGCCCTTACCCCCGATAAGAAAACCCGCAAGCTGCTGTTCGATAAGGAAAAATGCATACTCTGCGGGTTATGCGCCAACAGCTGCCCCCTGGATGCCATCAAGTTAAATATTTAATCCATTTCTTCGAATTCGTCTTTTTCCGCTCCGCACTGGGGGCATACCCAGTCTTCCGGTACATCCTCAAATGAAGTACCCGGCTGAACATCATTATCAGGATCCCCTTTTTGGGGGTCATATACATAACCGCAAACCAAACATTCCCATTTTTTCATTCGCTTACCTCTTTTAAAAATAATAATTGTTTCTATTATGAATAAATTATCTTTTCTTGTAAATACGTTTTTTGCCTTGCACCTTCCATCATTTTTACCGAAAAATGGGGCATTGGGGTATGTAAAGCTTTTAATTTATGCTGTTTGGCGGCAGCGGGCTGTTTCAGTCTGCATGTTCTGTGGTAAAATAAACCTATAACTGTTTAGGAATCATGATAAAAGAGGAACTTTATTATTAATAATTGTAAGAGAATCAAATTATTTTTATTGGTATTTCTATTCCTGCTGCTGTTTTCTATGCTCTCGCCTAAACCGGTTATGGCCCAGGAAAGCATTGACCGCTTTTACCTGAGCAATATAGACGGCATCATTGTTCCATCTGTGGCAAGCTATATTGAAAACGCCATCGAGCAGGCAGAGCAGGATGACCGTGCCCTGATTATCCAAATGGACACACCGGGCGGTCTGGAAGACGCCATGCGGGACATCGTCAAAATGATGCTGGCCAGCAGAGTCCCTATTATCGTATATGTGGCCCCCCAAGGAGCAAGAGCTGCTTCAGCAGGGGTGTTTATCACCTATGCCGCTGATATTGCTGCCATGCATCCTTCAACCAATATTGGTGCAGCACACCCTGTGGCCCTGGGTGAGGGAGAAGTAGACAGCGAAGCCATGGAAAAGGTGGTCAAAGACTCGCTTGCTTTTATAAAAAG
>PWYO01000292.1 GCA_003567835.1 Actinomycetota bacterium
CGCAGAGCAAGCCCGAAGGGCATTAAACTGGGAGCCAGGACAAAAATTTTTTTCTCTTAACCCATCTCTTAATCCTGTTAGATGCACCTGCAAAAAGTCGGGGAATGAAAAATTAACAAATCAACAATATACATAACTCTTTGATTTTACTGACTTCTGACCTCTGACCTCCGACCTCTGATCTCTGACCTATGACCTCTGACCTCTGACTTCCGACCTCTGACCTCTGATCTCCGACCTCCGACCTCTGACCTCTGATTACTGACTTCTGACCTCTGACTTCTGACCTTTGACCTCTGATCTCTGACCTCTGTGACTGCAAAAATGACTTTTTGCAGTCACATCCTGTTAATCCTGTCAAAAAACTCTTCTCTTTATTATTGCGGGCAAAGCATCACTATGGCGGTATATCAGTATTTTTCTAATCCCTAACCTTCATCATATTCCACAATAAATGATATATATGTAAACCCGGAAATATGAATATGCTGAATATTTCCGGCGGTTTTGGACAGAATAAGCAGGCCAAGTCTGGACAGTTCATCGCTGCTCGCGCTCATGGCATTAAAAGGCCGCACAGCCTGTTCTACATCCTCAACTTCTTCTCCAAAGATGATTTCCACAAAGATACCTTCCTCTTTTTTTCTGATGTTAAAGAGGCATCTCTTGTGACTGTCATTATAGTAATGCGACAGGTATAGTAAGCTCTCTTCACAGGACAAACGAAGACGGTTATAGGTCTTATCATCTAGTTTTAATCTGCGTTTAAGCATTTTTATCCTGTCCATTAATTCATTCATCCGGTCTTGTTTTGGAAAAATCTGAAAGGTAATGCCCGGCCTGGGAAAAAGATAAAGCATTGTACTGAGCAATATGGCTGTAAATCCGCCCATAGCCACTCCATTCTGCAAAATTGGAGCAAGGTTGACCGGCATTATGTCAGGGAAAAAACTCCTGGTTTCAGCCACCAGCCCTGCGCAAAGAGACAGCCCTAAAACCAGGCCCATCTGAAATGTGAGCCCTGAACGCATGACCAGTTCCAGACCGGAATAAAACAGCATGGCACATATGACTACAAGGACACCACCTATGACAGCATGGGGAATATCCAGGAAAAAACCGGATATCTTGGGCATAAAAGCAAGGCTGATCAGAATAGCCGCGCCCATTATACCAACCCTTCTGGCAGCAACCCTGGTTATCTTTATTAACGGCAGGTTATCGCAGAATGTGGCCACAGGTGTTCCACCCGCGATTCCTGAAAGACCCTTGCATAAACCATCGCAGTACAACCCCCCCTGAACACGGGAGTAGTCTACCTTTCGAAATTTTTTAATGGATAGTTGCTGAAGAAGCATGATATTTCCTGTTCCTTCCATGGCACTTACCAGGGCGGCCATAAAAAAAGCACCCATTAGAGGAAGATAAGCCCATTTAAAGTCCAGGGTCAGCCCAGGCCATTCACCACGGGGAAGACCAAAGAATGGAGAATTGTGAAAATGTTCAAAACTAAAAAGCCCCAGAAACCAGGCTGCCAGGCATCCTGCTCCAATACCCAGTATGGGAGTCCACAGTCTGATGGTGCTGCCTCCGAAAAGCATTAATAATACAAGAACCGCCATAGTAATCAGCCCGGCCAGATAATTTCGATAAGTCCCGAAATACGGCATTTCCGGTCCCCCGCCCTGCCACAGATCTATGGCTATGGGCATAAGACTTAAGGCTACAAGAATAATCAGCACTCCGCCAACAGGAGGGGTGACAATATGGCGCAGAAAACGAAGAAAATATGAGTAAAAGATCACAACCGGAGCACACAGGAGGGTCATGGTGGCCATGAGCTGTAATCCCCCGATCTGAACAGCCATTAGAGTGCAGGCCAGAAAGGCAGAGTAAGAACCCATGAACAGAACAAACCCGCTACCGATCCGCCCGACCCTTAAGGCCTGAAACAATGTACCCATGGCTGCCACTGCCAGGGTGGCAAAAGTGACAAAAGCCACCTGATCAGCCGGGGTATTGGTGGCCTTGCCGATCATATTGGGCAGAAAGATTATCCCGTCAAAGATAAGTGAAACATGAGTGAGACCAAGAATAAAGGATAACCCCCACCCTGGTTTATCATCTGCCGAATACATAGTTATTCGAGAAGTAGATGTACCTTCTTTATCCATCAATTTTTTTCCAGAAATGGGAGCATTACCCGCTAAAGTGAGTGCCGCAAAAGAGATGAATATCAAGTTGTGCCGGGTATAGACAAAAAAAGCAGGAGCCGGGACCGAACTTAACATCACGCCTGCAAAGGTCTCGGTTTTCAGCAGGACTTCTCTGGCTAATGCCGCTTACCTCTCGTTCCCAGGCTCCAGCCTGGGAACGCTTTAGTTCTTGCGGCTCCAGCCGCTTCTTAAAAATGTGGCTGGAGCCACAAAAAAGCGATGTCCCCAGGCTGGAGCCTGGGAACAAGAAAAACTCCCCTCCCATGGAAGAAAGTATGGGTGTATGGGGGTATCCATGTGTGGGTGTAAAGATATTTTGACTCCCATACTCCCATACGCCCTTACTCCCACACTTCTTTACCTCTCGTTCCCAGGCTCCAGCCGCTCCCCTCTCGTTCCCAGGCTCCAGCCTGGGAACGCTTAGTTCTTGCGGCTCCAGCCGCTTCTTAAAAA
>PWYO01000219.1 GCA_003567835.1 Actinomycetota bacterium
CCGATGAAATGATATTTGGAACAACAAAAAAGCCAGTCAAATACGGCAGGGATTTTGAATTGGGTGGAGGTATGGTATATCCGGAAATTGTCAACCACCCCAGGCCCGGCAGTGAGGAAACCAAAAAGAGTTTGATGCGGGAATATGAAAAGATGACCCAAGAATCGATGGAAAGAGCTGTCACTCTCGGTTTTCCAGGTTTGCAGGTTGAACTGGAACACGTCTGGCAGATGACCAAGAATCCGGATTGGGGCGGTGATATTGCCGGCCAGACAGTCAGACAGCAGGAAGATATGTACCAGAAATACGGGATCAAGAGCGCCGTTCGTGCTACCATTGCTGATAACCGCAAGCCCGAAGAGGAAAATATTCGTGACTGCAAGAGTTTGGAATTGGCGCTGGCGACTTTTGAATCCAGTGCAAAGAACAAAGCTGATAACCTTTCCATGGAAAGTGTGGGCGGGAAGGAAATATCAGACCACAGTATAGCCAGGGGTGATATCCGCGGGACTCTCTTTGGTATCGGCGTTCTGGGCAGCAGGGACATGGAGTTTATGTGGAAGCAGATTGTGGAGATTGCCAATAAACATGGGGCTACTCCGGGAGGGGATACTAACTGTGCCCAGGCCAATGTGGCCATGTTTATGGCCGGCGGGATGCTGGACAAGTCCGTTTCACATGTTTTTGCAGCTGTTACCAGGGCCATTGGAGCAGCAAGGACGCTGACGGCTTATGAGATGGGAGCAAAGGGACCAACCAAGGACTGCGCCTATGAGGATCCCATTATTAAGGCCATTGCTGGTATCCCCATTGCCACAGAAGGAAAAACCTGCGCTTGTGCTCATGCCGATTTGCAGGGCAACCTGATCATGGCTGTAACCGACTTATGGAGCAATGAGGCGGTGGAATACCATGATATGTTCTTTGGTACAACCGCAGGATGCTTTGTAGAAATCCTGGGTTATGACGTGGCACTGATGAATTCAGCTATTGCCCTGGGCAAGGAGAAGGATTTGCAAGAGATGATGGTTTATTCCGATATGTACCGCGATCCTCACACTTATGTGGTGGCTCCAGCGCAGGCATATGAGATTGGTAAGGAAATAGTGGCCAATAATACCGATTATTATTCTCGCGCCAGAGCCGGTGCTATCTGTGCTGCCAAGTTGATCCTGGGTGACGAGAAAATGCGCCTCTCTAACTATGAAAAAGAAGACCTTCAGAGAATACTGCGTGAGTTGGAAAGCTTTCCTGACAAGGAGGCAGACTTTATAGATCAGTGTGCTGCCATCTACAAGAAGTCTGTTCCAGGTTTCAATCTGGGCAATTACGGGCTGTAATAAGAGTCTAAAATTTTTATTAAGGGAGTGAATGGAATGGCTATTGCCGAGGTATTTGTTCGTTATGATTTAAAGGAAGAATTGGGAGAGAAGAAAGTTGCGGCCGCAAAAGATCCGCTCTTACAAAAAGTAATGGATGCGGTGGTTGAGGGAGATGAAGATAATATTATAGCCTTAGTCAATGAGGCGTTTAAAAGCCATGATCCCATGGTCGTCATCAGGGAAGGCCTGGTTAAAGCCATGGATGAAGTGAGCCGCCTCTGGAATGAAGGCATCTACTACCTGCCCCAGACACTTATATCTTCCGATGCTATGCTGGCCGGCCTGGAGGAATGCGAGAGGAAGATGGGCAAGTCCATGGAGAGAAAAGGTGTGGTTGTTACCCATACTGCTGAAGGAGATATTCATGACCTGGGGCAGCAGATCGTCAATGCTCTGCTGCGGGCGAACGGCTTTGAAGTTGTTGACCTGGGCAAGGATGTCCCTGTAGATGATGTCGTTGAAGCAGTAAAACAGTATAAACCGGCCATGGTTACAGGAACAGCTTTGATGACCACCACCATGACCGCTTTTCAGAAGATTGCCAATCGCTTCAAGCGCGACGGTATTGAGGTACCATTTGTCTGCGGTGGTGGTGCTGTTGCCCTGGAGTGGGTGACCAGTTTCGACCTGGGCATCTACGGTAAAGAAGCCCAGGAGGCACCACCTATGGCCGATGATGCTGTTGATGGAGTTCCCTGGACCAAAATAAGGGAAAAGTACAATACCTAAAAAGATGAGACAGTGTTCCTTTTGGTAACTGTCGCTTCAAGTTGAAAGGGAAGTTCAGCGATGCTTCATCATTAATGTGACTTAAGTGGCAGCAGATATGAATATCAAGCGAATGTTAAGTGAGGCACCGGAGGATTTTTCTTTATGCAACCGGTTAAGAGACAGGTAAGACGTTTCTGGGTTGAAAAAAAGAAACCCTACCGGTGCCTTGTCATTCTTCTATCTACTTTTTTGGAGGTAATGCAGTGCTCATCGATGTAGTTATCGGATTTTTAGGCAGCGGGAAGACCTCTTTTATTTTAAATATTTTGGAAATAATGACTTCCAGGGAAAAGATGGCAGTTATTGTAAATGAATTTGGAGATCTGGGAATAGATGGAGCGGTGCTCTCCCAGAGAGATACGGAGATCGTTGAGCTTTCCAGCGGCTGTATCTGCTGCACCCTGAGCAGAGATCTTCTTGGACAGGTAGAAATGCTGGCCCAAAAATATTCGCCCCAGCGTTTGCTTATTGAACCATCTGGGGTGGCCACAGTTACCAGCCTAATGAATATTTTAG
>PWYO01000260.1 GCA_003567835.1 Actinomycetota bacterium
ATCTTTGGGCCCGTGGCCAGGGAGCTTAGGGAGAAGAATTTTATGAAAATTATTTCACTTTCACCGGAAGTGATTTAGGGGTGAGAAGATGTTAAAAATAAAGAAAAATGACAAAGTAAAAATATTGAAGGGCAAAGACCGGGGAAAGACCGGCAAAGTTTTAAGAATAGACAGAAACAACCGCAGAGTGGTTGTGGAAGGCGTCAATATTGTGCACAGGCATACCCGGCAGCAAAGCCAGAGTGATCCCGGGGGCATTATCAAAAAGGAAGGCCCGGTAGACCTGTCCAATGTTCTTTTGATTTGCCCCAGTTGCGGAAAACCTTCCAGGGTGGGCTTTGCAAAGGCCAAAAGCGGACAGAAGGTAAGAGTATGTAAAAAATGCGGAGAGCAGATGTAAAATGAGCGCTAAGGTGGTAGCAATGAAACCGAGATTAAAAGAGTTATATGAAGAGAAAATCGTGCCGGAAATGATGAAAGAGTTCGGCTATAAAAATGTTATGCAGGTTCCCAAGCTGCAAAAAATCAGCATGAATATGGGTGTAGGGGCTGCAACGGAGAATATAAAAGAGCTGGAGTCCGCTGTTGATGATTTGACCAAAATTGCAGGTCAAAAGCCTGTGATTACCAAGGCCAAAAAATCCATTGCTGGTTTTAAGGTCCGTGAAGGAAATCCCATAGGCTGCAAGGTGACGCTCAGGGGGGCCCGGATGTATGAGTTTTTGGACAGGCTGCTCAATGTTGCCCTGCCCAGAGTAAGGGATTTTAGAGGACTTTCCCGGAAGAGTTTTGACCAAAGAGGCAACTATACCATGGGTATAAAGGAACAGCTGGTTTTTCCAGAGATTGATTATGACAGTGTACTGAGCATCAAGGGGATGAATATTACCATCAATACCACTGCGGATGACAATAAAGAGGCTTTGAGTCTTTTGTCGAAATTCGGTTTTCCCTTTCGTGGCAAATAAAGGATAGGAGGCGTTTTTTTTGGCTAGGAAAGCATTAATAGAAAAACAGAAAAAAGAAAAGAAATTTAAGACCAGAAATTATAACAGATGCAATAAATGTGGGCGAAGCAGGGCTTATTACCGGAAGTTCGGATTATGCCGGATTTGCTTTAGGCAGCTGGCCCATGAAGGAAAAATCCCTGGATTAACCAAATCCAGTTGGTAGTATAAAGGAGGTTTAATGGCAGTTACGGATCCTGTTGCGGATATGTTAACGAGAGTGAGAAATGCGAGCAATGCAAAATTTGAGTGGGTGGATGTTCCTTATGCCAAACTGAAATGGGCGGTAGCCAGAATTTTGGAAGAAGAAGGGTATGTGCGGAGCACAGAGAAGAGACAGTCAGACAACAGCGTGCCCATGATTCGGCTGTACCTGAAATATGATAAGGATAAGCAGGGTGCAATCTTTGGCTTAAAAAGAGTAAGCAA
Organism: Actinomycetota bacterium; assembly: GCA_003567835.1. Classification (GTDB taxonomy): domain Bacteria; phylum Actinomycetota; class Humimicrobiia; order Humimicrobiales; family Humimicrobiaceae; genus Halolacustris; species Halolacustris primus. The sequence continues at coordinate 1,437 of PWYO01000260.1, forward strand.
ATCAAGCAGAAGGACTTATGTCAATAAAGATCAAATACCCCGTGTGCGCGGAGGGTTGGGAACAGCCATCATTTCCACTTCAAAAGGGGTTTTAACGGATAAGCAAGCAAGAAAAGAAGGCATCGGCGGAGAAGTGCTGTGTTTTATATGGTAGAAAGTGAGGTTATGGCAAGTGTCAAGAATTGGAAAAAAACCGATTGATATACCCAAGGGTGTAGAGATTGATATAAAAAATAATATAGTGACTGCCAAAGGCAAACTGGGCGCGCTTTCCCTTGCGCTGGGTTCCGGTATTGAGGCAGTCAAAGAGGATGAACAGCTTCTGGTTAAGCCGGAAAGCAAAACCAAACAGGGCATGGCCAATTTTGGACTGTATAGAAGCCTGTTGAATAATATTGTACAGGGGGTAAGCCAGGGTTTTACCAAGAAGCTTAAAATTATTGGCGTGGGTTACCGGGCAAACCTAAAGGGGAATAACCTTGAAATACTGATTGGTTATTCAAACCCGGTATTGGTGCAGGCACCGGAAGGAATCAGTTTTGAGGTGCCGGATAATACCACCATCATCGTAAAAGGAATAGACAAACAGCAGGTGGGTAAAATTGCTGCAGACATAAGAGATTTGCGAAGGCCGGAACCCTATAAAGGGAAAGGCATCAGATATGAAAATGAATATGTGAAAAGGAAAGTTGGTAAAGCTGCAATTACGGCCACAACTGGCCAATAAGGCTTAAGGAGTTAGGATGAGGACGAAAACAGAAAGAAAAGACAGTGGACTAAAAAGGAAATTACGGTCTAAGTATAAAATACAAAGCAAATCTGACCGGCCAAGGCTGTGTGTGTATAGGTCCAATAAACATATCTATGGGCAGATTATTGACAGCAGCGGCAATTCGCTTACCAGTATCTCCAGCCAGGTTATTGAAAAAGAACCCAAAGATAAAGGTAAGATTGACATTAGTTTTCGAGCTGGACAGAAGATTGCCCAGCTGGCCAAGAAGAAAAAGATCCAGGAAGTGGTTTTTGATAAGAATAAATTCAAATACCACGGCAGAGTAAAAGCATTTGCCGATGGCGCCAGAAAAGGCGGATTGAAATTTTAACTGTATATAAGGAGGAAATTTAGTGCCGGATAATGCCAATACAAATGAATTGCAAGAAAGAGTTATAAAAATAAACAGGGTTGCCAAGGTGGTCAAAGGCGGCAGGCGCTTTAGTTTTAG
>PWYO01000228.1 GCA_003567835.1 Actinomycetota bacterium
CACCACTTCATGGGAGTTGCCCTGGGAATCGATTACCTCGATGGGGGCAATATAGGGGGAGGGGGTATACTCGCCTGATGCGGATTGTACTGCGCTAGATTCTCCTCCGGGATCCCCTGCTACTGTAAAGTTGATCCCTTCCACAGTTACAGTAAGCGTATCCTGGTCAATAGCCTCAGACCCTCCGCCAGGGCCGGTTATCTGGCCGGACCAATTATCGCTATCTGTATAAGAATCGATGATAACTTGATATTCTCCGCTTTCCACGGCTGTGCCGTCTGCAATGCTTACGGTCTCCAGTATGGAATCCGGATCCACCAAGTTGCCTAACTGGGCGCTGCCGTCGCTGGCCGTAGAAGGAAGGTTTCCGCTGTATCGTATGCGGGTGGTGGCCCGGGGCTCGATGATCTGGTTGATGGGCACATCAATATTGCCCAAACCAACATTGGTGTTGATATTGCCTTCATCATCGGCAACCCAGCCCTGCACCATGGACCCGTCGGAAGGATTGACCAGGTTTCCATCAGCATCAAAGGTAAAATTGCCCGCCCGGGTATAGAACGTGCCTGCCCCCGACTGCAGGATAAAAAACCCTTCTCCCTGAATGGCCATATCGGTGACATTGCCTGTAGACTGGAGATTGCCCTGGGCAAAGTTGGTGTCTATGCTGGACATCTTGGCCCCCAAGCCCACCTGGATGGGGTTGGACCCGCCCCGGTCTGCTTCGGGCGTAGATGCCCCCTGTATGGTTTGGCTGAGCATGCTCTGGAAATTGACCGTGCTGCTCTTGTAGCCAATGGTATTGATATTGGCGATATTATTGCCGATGGCATCCATCTTGGTCTGATGAATCCTTAATCCGGAAACGCCTGAAAACATTGATCGCATCATTTTAATTGACCTCCTGTTTTTAATTGAACCAATAAGCCCTCCTCGATATTGAGGTCCAGGCTTTTACATCATCACCACGCCGTCTACATTGGTGATGACATTCTGTTTTAAGTTTTGCTTATGCATGGCAGTTACCACCGTCTTATTGCGCACGCTGACAATGAAGGCAGTATCCTTGAACATCACCACAGAATCTTTAATGCCTTTCCCTGAGGCCTTATCCACCGCTTTTTCCAAGTCCCTGACCTGCTGCTTATCCAGGTTGATGCCCCGCGAAGAAAGCCTTTCCATGGCATGCTTGGAAAACTTGACATTCCTGCTCAGCTGCTGGTCCAAGGTATTGCTGAAAGCATCTTTTTTGCCTTCAGGCTGTTTGGCTTCAACCTTGGCCTGCGCTTTCCTTATAATCTGCTGGTAACCGACATTGTTTATCTTTCCCATTATTCTTCCTCTGGTATACCTGTTTCATGATCTTGGGCAATGGCAGTGATGCTGTCTGTGGAAATCCTTTGGCCTGCTGCCACCACCCAGGGAATACCTTCTTTAAGCTCTACTTTTTCCACAACCGCCTGTCGGCTTCCCTCATCGCTTTCCCAGGTGATGTTTTTGCCGATGAGGCTATTGGCATATGCCAAGTTATGGGACCGGGCAAAACTGCTGAACTGATTGCTGAGCCCGATGACCTGGTCCAAAAGATTGAACTGGGCGGTCTGACTCATAAAATCAAAATTGTCCACCGGTTGCAGAGGGTCCTGGAATTTAAGCTGTGCCACGATCAGTTTCAAAAAATCGCCCTGACCCATCTCTGTTGCCTGGTCCAGTTTTGCCTTGGTGTAACTGCTTGCCTGTCCTATGGATGCTATGTCCATGGTCTCACCTCCAAATTAAATAATAATGTTTACATGATGCCCGCCGGCCATATGGACCGCTGCGGTCATTTTCTGGTGGATATCATAATCCTCTTCGCTTTGGGCCACACTCTTCTTCTTGTAGCTGGGCCCCGGCTGCTGGTGTTGGCTTCTGTTTTCGCTGTTTTTCTTCATATAGGTTTCCATATGCACCGATAGCTGTCCGATTTCCACCCCTTTTTCCAGCAGGCTTTCTCTTAAGGTCTCCATGCCTTCCCGTAAAATATGCTGTGTCTGGGATAGGTGGGTGCGGATGGTGATATCCACCTTGTCCTGGCTGCAGCTGACCCGTACCCGGACCTTGCCCAGGGATTCCGGCTCCAGCTTCAGTTCGATCTCTTTGGATGTGCCGTTATTGCGAACCACTTGCATGACCACGGTTTCTACCGCTGGGGACTCAAAAACCTGCTTTTGCGCTTGCGCCCATTGGGCCTGCTCTGCACTGCCCGCAGGGCCTTCCAGCAGGTTTGCCAAACCTTCAGCCCTGTTCAAATGGTCTGCCTTTTGGCTCTCCGGGGCGCCCTGCTTAAGTTCCAGGATCTTACCGTCTGCATGTGCCCGCTCTTGCTGCCGGGCACTCTGGGCCTGCTCGGCTGTTTGCCCGTCAATCAGGTCTTTGTCCCAAAAACCCATATCTTTTTTTTCACCCTCCGGCCGCTGTATTTGCACCTGCTTGTCAAGCGGGGTCTCCGAAGACTCTTTTTTTGTGTCCCAGGTTTCTGCTTTTGCTTCCTTTGGCACAGGCGCAGTCCGCTCCGCGGTATCCGGGGCATCTTTTTCCCTAGGTTCTAAAGACAGCCCCATTTTTTTGCCTATGGCTGTCTCAGCGCTGCGTTGAGCTCCGCCCGG
>PWYO01000349.1 GCA_003567835.1 Actinomycetota bacterium
TAACCCTGGCCGCAGGCGGATCCCTGCAATGGTTTAGAGATACACTTTGCAAATATGAAATGCATCAGGCCAAAACAGGCGAAAAAAATGCATACAAGATCATTGATCAGGCGGTAGAGAAAGATTCTGGGCCCGGGAGTAAAAACCTGTTATTTCTCCCCTACCTTATAGGGGAACGATGTCCTTACCCAGGCCGCCATGCAAAAGGCGCTTTCATCGGAGCTACTTTAAGACACAATCATGGAGATTTTGCCCGGAGCGTAATGGAAGGGGTAACCTTTAGTCTCAAGCAGGTATATGAGCTGATAGCCGGCATGAGCATCAAGCTGCAGGCAAAAGAGATCAGGGTCTCCGGAGGTGGTTCTGCCAGCAGACTGTGGAGACAAATCACCGCAGATATTTTTCAATTACCGGTGAAAACAGTAAGCGGCAGCAGTGAGGGCGGTGCCTATGGTGCAGCTTTGGTGGCTGGCACCGGCTGTAATTTTTGGTCAAGCCTGGAAGACGCTGCTGCGGTTTTAAAGGTTGAGACCGAAATGGAACCGGATTCTTCGCATAAAACCCTATATGAACAACTGTATGCGACCTATAAAAGCCTATATCCCATACTGAAACCTACATTTGACCATCTTTCCGAAATATAACCAAGGCCATAATGGCTGGTCAAACATATAAGGAAAATAGTTCGTACAATACACCAAACAGGAACAATATGCCTATGGTAATGGAAACCCCCCATACCAATCGTTTATTTCTGGTTTTGTTTTTCTGAAAAAATTCTCCAAGGCTTAGCGCCATAACCCTGTATATGGCTTCAACGGTTACCAGTACATAAACATCTATGGGAATGGCTATGCCATGCCTTATGGTGCCTGTAAATAAAAAAACTGATAGAAAAAACCCGGTTATAAAACCCATAGGCAAACTTGCTTTCAGCCAGCCTAATCCAAAATAACCAAAAGTTGAAAATAAATTCCCCAAAAAGATCACTGCCGATACATAGACAATGCTCATTGCCGGCTCAAATTCGCGTATACCAAAAAAACCCTGAAGGACCTTAAACTTTTCCATAGCCGCAGCAGCTGGCTGCTCAAACAGGTAAAAAAACCCGTAACCGATAACCGCCCCCAAAACGGCGGCAGCAAAAACAACACCCAATATTTTGTGATATTCCTTAAACCTCATACATTTTTTTCCAATATTTTTACCAGAACATTGGCAATGCGTGCATCAAAATGGGTACCCGCATTTTTCTTTATTTCGCAAATGGCCTCTTCTTTGCTTAATGCCCTGGTGTAGGGCCTGTCTGTCGTCATGGCATCATAGGAATCAGCAATGCACAATATTTTTGCAAATAGCGGGATCTGGTCTCCTTTTATGCCCGTGGGGTACCCTGTACCGTCTATTTTTTCATGATGATAAAGAATGGCTGTAGCTGCCCCTTTCAAAAATGTTATTTCTTTGACTATTTCGTATCCAACTTCTGGGTGCTTTTTGACCTCGTCCCAATCCTCCATATTTAAAGTGCTGTGTTTATTTAATATTGAAAGGTCTATTTGAATCTTGCCGATATCATGGAGGTTGGCTAGGTTTTTAATAATTTCTATATCATATTCATTAAGCTTCAGCTCTCTTGAGATTTGTTCACAGTATTCGGCTACCCTGACTGAATGGCCTGCTGTATAAATATCTTTTGCTTCCATTGTTCTGACTATTTGAACAATACTGTTAAGCAAGGCTCTTCTTTCCTTGATCCGCAGCATGTACGTATACTGGGCGATAATTAAAGGCAGGGAAGTAAAAAGCAGCGTAAAATGGCCATAAGCAACATAAAGGAAGGAAATGGCGATGGCCATAAGGGTTAAAAATATATGAAAAGGCGTAAGCCAAGCGAAATTAAACACCCAAACATGGAAGAAATTCACCGATTCGCTTAAAGATATGGCACCGGTTGTCAATGCCGTATTGCATAAAAAGAATATAATTGAACCTAAAAAAATAGCGCCAATATTTGGACCTGTAAGAAAGTTTACCTGAATTCTTGTAAATAACCTTTCAAAAACAATGCTGCAAATACCGATTGATATCAGATATTGGCCGGCATTAAACAGATGTTTGTAATAAGGAACTTTATCCAAAAAATCCTTAATATGAAAAATTGAAATCAGGGTAACCAGAGCAGCAGTTGCTGGACCATATATAATAAGGCAGGCAAAAGTAATACCAAAATTCACTGAAACGCTGCCTGTCTTAGGGAGTGGCGTGGAAAGATTATCAGAAATAAAAACCAATAACCCAAACAGCACCACTCCCAATACGGAAACGTTGCCATATCGATATAATATATATGCCAGCAGCAGAATACCTGCGAAAAATACAGCATATACATAAATATATAGTTCCAGCTTCCGGTCTTTGCTCAAGAATACCTTTTACCTTATAAATATAAAAAATTATACCAAAACAAGGCGATTTAATATAATTTTTCTACCATCTTACCGTTGAGCAAATACCTATAAGAGAACCGAGAACAATTAATATCCGCATGATTTTTTTCATCTTTTTTCACCTCCTTTTCGCTGTTATAGTCCCTCACATCTACCATCTTACCGTTGAGCAAATACCTATAAGAGAACCGAGAATGA
>PWYO01000216.1 GCA_003567835.1 Actinomycetota bacterium
TGACAGTGCCTGCGTCATCCCCCCGTTTACATTAAACAGGCAAACCATTGCCAAACTCCGCGAGTACACCTATAAAATAGCCAAAAAGCTGGATGTAAAAGGCTTGATTAATATACAGTATGCCATTAAGAATTCTGAGGTCTATGTTTTGGAGGCCAATCCCCGGGCTTCACGGACCATACCTTTTATCAGCAAGTCCATCAATGTTCCCTTGGCAAAAATCGCATCCAGGGTTATGGTCGGGCAAAAACTAAATGAACTTGATTTCAAAAAGGTGGATTCCACCAAGCTTGATTATTTCAGCATAAAAGAAGCAGTGCTCCCCTTTAACCGCTTTCCGGGAATTGACACAGTACTGGGCCCGGAGATGAAATCAACCGGTGAAGTCATGGGCATTGATGCCAATTTCGGAGTTGCTTTTGCCAAATCACAGATTGCTACCAACCAGAAGTTTCCCACTGATGGCACGGTATTTATAAGTGTCAGCGACAGGGACAAGGAACATATCATTGATATCGCCAAAAGTTTCATGGACATGGGTTTTAAAATCATTACCACCAAAGGAACTGGTGACTATTTGGAGCAAAGAAAGATTACATGTGATTCCATTCTCAAAATCAGAGAAGGCCGGCCCAATGTGGTGGACCTTATAAAAAACGGAGAAGTGGACCTTATTATCAATACGCCTGAAGGCAGCACCGCCAGAAGTGATGGATACTTCCTAAGGACAGCTGCAGTGCTCCACAATGTTCCTTCCATTACCACCATATCCGGCGCTGCAGCAGCCATACAGGGGATCCGGGAATTAAAAAACAACCGTCACATACGGGTAAAACCCATCCAGGATTATGCATGAAATTAGCGAATGTGGAAATCATAAATAATAACCGGATAGGGGACCGTCTTTACAAGCTGGAATTTTTTTCCCCCTATATTTGCAAAATGGCAAGTCCGGGCCAGTTTATCAATATCAGATGCTGTGGACCGGGACAAATCGATCCCCTCCTAAGAAGGCCGTTTAGTATTTATGATACGGATAAAAAATTCAATGTAGCCACCATCCTTTACCTGGTTAAGGGGAGAGGTACTGCCAACCTGAGCCGCTTGGAGCGGGGAAATATGATTGATGTCTGCGGCCCTTTGGGAAATCCGGTGCAGCCTACTGCAGACAAAATTTTGTTAATCGCCGGAGGTATAGGCATAGCCCCTATTCATTTTTTGGCCAAACATTGTATACATAGCCATAAAACGGTATATTTGTTAGCAGGGTTCAAAGACCAGAATTACATGCTTGTGGAAAAGGATATCATGCGGCTAAGCATTGATTACAGCATCTATTGTGAACAGAACATGTGGGCAAACCGGGGCGTGGTTACCCAGGGGCTGCATAATCTCTCAAGGTTTCAAGGCTACCATATCTACTGTTGCGGCCCAGTGGACATGCTCAAAGCTTTGCAGAAAAAATTGGCTGGCGCTAAAAACCAGGTGACTGCTCTTTTGGAAGAACGAATGGCCTGCGGTATTGGTGTTTGCCAAGGTTGTGTACAAAAGATCAAAAACGGCAGGGATAGCTACAGTTACCAAAAAGTCTGCAGCCAAGGGCCTGCTTTTAACCTTATGGAGGTCCTTTTTGAGTGACGCATCTGCCCCCAATCTGGAAGTTGTATTGGGGGATATCACCTTAAGCAATCCGGTCATCAGCTGTTCGGGCACTTTTGCCAGCGGCATTGAATATGGACAGTTCTATGATGTTGGCGCACTGGGCGCGGTGACCACCAAAAGTTTTTCGCTCCAAAAGCGGCAGGGCAACCCGCCTCCCAGAATTTTTGAAACTGCATGCGGTATGCTCAATTCCATTGGGCTGCAAAATGAGGGCATCGATGACTTTTTAAACAATCACCTGCCTGTTCTAAAAGAACGCAGCATCCGGCCCATCCTCTCCATTTTTGGGGAAAACCGTACCGAGTTTGAAAAAATTTCAGCGCAGCTTACGGATTGCTGCCGGTATATTGCAGCGGTTGAGCTAAACCTTTCCTGCCCCAATGTAGAAAAGGGGGGCATGGCTTTCTGCGCCTTTCCCGAGACGGTCAAGGAAGTCACGGCCACCGTTAAGAAAATGTTAAATATTCCGGTTATTGCCAAGCTTAGCCCCAATACCGGCCGGATGGATCTGGCTGCGGAAGCAGCCAGAGACGGAGGAGCCAGCGCCGTGTCGGTGATCAATACCCTTGTAGGGACTGCATTTGATATCCATACATGCAGGCCCAGGCTGGGCAATGTGATGGGCGGGCTTTCAGGTCCAGCCATCAAGCCGGTGGCCCTGGCCCATGTCTATAAACTGTGTGTTAAAAAAATTATTCCGGTGATCGGCATGGGGGGCATATTTGATTGGGAGGATGCGGTTGAATTTTTGATTGCCGGCGCTTCTGCGGTGGGCATCGGCACCGCCAATTTTGTGGACTATTTTGCTGCCCAAAAAATTGTTGACGGCATCTCCCGTTACCTCAAAGAGAAGAACATCGACCATGTAAAAAAAATTATCGGAAAGGCATTGCATTGAGAAAAGATTTAAAACCCAGGGACCGCCTAATCGTTTCCATGGATGTTTCCAGCAAACAGGAGGTCATAGACCTATGCACCAA
>PWYO01000072.1 GCA_003567835.1 Actinomycetota bacterium
AAGTCTCACCCTGAAATAGAAAACAGCAGCTGGGAAATATAGACACCATTAGAATGAAAAAAAATATTGGAAAAAACAGGAAATATTTCTTTTTCTCCCTTTTTTGATGCATAAGGTCACCACACTTATTATAAATTATGGTTGTTTCTATCACAATAAATTTAATATTGAATTGCAATTCAGGCATAAAGTACCTGCCTTTGGCCCCACAAAATTTTTAAAAGCGGGCGACGTTCTGCTTGGATTTTTCGGCCAGGCTTTTCTCTCTATCTGGGCCTGGTGTTTTTTCCATTTTTATAACCATTCCTTTCGCTTCGCTCAAGGCACAAAACGGAATGAAAAACCCGTTGTCCTTAAGCCTCTTTTCTTTTATAAATATATATAGACTGCAGGCAACTACAAACCACGGGAAGGTGAGTGCGCTGCTTCTTATGGAGCAGACCGTATTTTTATATGTGTAGATTGTCTGTCCAAGCACAAATAAGTGTGACCAAGATCACGAAGACTTATCTTTGCATAAGCAACTTGTTTATTATCCGGATAATCAGTCAATGCCTGTCAGTCTAAAAGCTTATTAGAAAGGAGGTTAACTTTGCTAAAAATAGTCCATCCAATCTGTTGTGGAATCGATGTCCACAAAAAGTTTGTTGTTGCCTGCATTGCTTCTACAAATGAGGAAGGCATTACCACTTATAAGTCCAGCCGCTTCTCTACCTTTACCAATGGTCTAGTAAAACTCTCCGGGTGGCTTTTGTCTAATTCCTGCAGAGATGTCTGCATGGAATCTACCGGCAAATACTGGATACCGGTGTACAACATACTGGAAGATGTCTGCCGTGTCACCCTTGCCCACCCGAAATACTTAAAGGCTATTCGCGGCAAAAAGACTGATAAGAAAGATGCCAGATGGATTGCAGATTTGTTCAAACATGACCTTGTAGCAGCTAGCTTTATGCCCCCTGCTGATATCCGGCAGCTGCGTGATCTTATGCGTTATAGGACCAAACTTACAAACTGTGCCTCAAGTGAGAAGAACCGGCTGCAAAACTGTCTTACTGTATCAAACATACAGATCGCAAATGTGGTCTCTGACACTTTTGGGGTAAGTTCTATGAGGATTATAGGTCGTCTTCTTAAGAATCCTGGCAATGTCACTGACATAGAAAGCCTTCTTTCACGGTTCTATGGTAAAAAAGGCTGATGATATACGTCTTGCCGTAAGCGGTATAGTAACAGAGGAGCAGAGGGATAAGATGAATATCATACTTTCCCATTACCAGGGAATAAAAGAGTGCAAGGCCAGCCTTGAGTCTGTAATCCTTAAGCTATCCGAGCCATATGCTAAGGAACTTTCACTGGTGTCGACTGTTCCGGGTATTGGTAACCCTTTCTCCGCTATCGCTATAATATCGGAGATAGGTGCCGATATGTCCGTGTTTTTAACAGCCAAACACCTATGCTCATGGGCCGGCCTTGTACCTCAAAACGATGAAAGCGCAGGCAAGAAACATTCTGTTAGAATATCCCGTGCCGGTATTTATATTAAACCACTTTTGGTGCAATGTGCCAATGGTGTGGTAAGAAGTGAGAAGCACCCCGAGGTAAGGGGGCGTTATCTTTCTATAAAGAAAAGGCGCGGACATAAGCGTGCTATTATAGCTATTGCACGGATGCTGCTTACCGCCATATACCATATCCTTTCAAAGGACGAACCCTACAATCCAGATCTTTACAAGAAATCTGATGTATTGCCTAAGACCAGGAATATCACTGTGGAGCAGGCAATATCATTTGCCAAAAGGTTCGGCTACTCTGTTAATTAGATATTGGTATCTATAGTAAGCCTTTAAGTAAATATTTGATTTTCAAAGATCATCTTTTGCATGGTCTGTTTTTCCATGCCCAAATTTTGGTTTTTTAGAATTTAGGGTTTTTCAGACTTACCATGCAGAAGGGTTTTCCTGCATCTTTTAGGCTGGCTTTTCTAATGCCGGGTTTTTTCTATAGTATCCTCTTTGACCCATTTTTTATCATTTTCCATGGCCCATCTTTTTCCCAGCGCCTTTGCCCTTATGCTGGTCCCATCAACCCCGATTTTTTCTATTTGCGCAAAGGTTAATTTTTTTCTGTAATCAAGTTAGCGTTCTTCAAGCTATATTTATTCATATTTTGGTTAAAACATTGAGCCCGGTTGCTCTTTTTAGCCAATCTTTATTAGCGCTTGCAGCACCATTGCCCTGCCAAGCTTATCAAGCCTTACCATTAATTTGGGAAACCTTTTTTGGGACAGCATAGACATCAAATTCTCCAACCTAGAAGTGACAATATGGCCTGTATGGACGTTTACCACAAACCCTGCCCCCATCATTCTATTATAGGAAATAAGCGCAGAGCAATCTTCAATAATTGGGTCATATGCATGGCCATAGCAGGTAGTGGTTATAGAGCATACCGAGGACATGGCAAGTATTGACTTGTCTCTGGCATCCAGTTGGTATTCTGCAAAACTGTGGTCCTCTGCATCTACATAAAGGGTTGCCGTAAAACTAACCAGAAAAGGAATTTTTTTCAATTTAGCCACCCCAAACCATCCCCATTATGAGGATAAAGTAAGTTTTAAAATATTTATTATATTTGTAT
>PWYO01000303.1 GCA_003567835.1 Actinomycetota bacterium
GAAAAGCAGGTCCCGAAACCAGGCATAGACATCGCCAAATGAGGACTGGCCGGCCTCCAGGCCAATCATGTCCGGGATTACCGAACCGTCCACCTGGCCGCATATGCCTGCCACCGGTTTTTGGGGCATGCCTTTTTTGGGGCTTACCGCAATATCGCAGCAGGAGGTGCCCAGGATTTTTACAAAGGTCTTTGGGCCAATCTCTGCGCCCACCGCCCCCATATGGGCATCAAAAGCGCCTACAGCTACAGCAATACCCGGGTTAAGGCCCAGGCTACGCGCCCACTTTTGGCTGAGGCTGCCTGCTTTTTTATCCGAGGTATGGGTGTGGGTATAAAGCCTGGCCCGCAGTCCTGAAAGAAGGGGGTCAATGCTATTTAGAAAATCCTCGGGGGGAAGGCCGCCCCACGCTTGATGCCACATGGCTTTATGGCCTGCAGCACACCTGGAGCGCTTGATGTTTTGGGGCTTGGTGGTTGCGGTCAAGAGCGCGGGGACCCAGTCGGCATGCTCCACCCAGCTATAGGCGGCTTCTCTTATTTTTTTATCCTCTCTTAAGATGTGCAGAATCTTTGACCAGAACCATTCGGCCGAATATACCCCGCCTTCATATTGGGTATAGTCCGGGCCCGGCCAGTTTTTTGCTGCCGCATTGATCTCCTGGGCCTCTTTTATGGCGGTATGGTCCTTCCAGAGCACAAACATGGCATTGGGATTGTCTTTGAAATCATCGAGCAGGGCCAATATGTTGCCCTGCCTGTCTATAGGGGCAGGGGTGGAGCCGGTGGTGTCAATGCCTATGGCTGCTACTTTTTGCCCTGTGCCGGGCCCTGCCTTCTCTAAGGCCCCGCCAACCGCTTGGATAAGGGCTTCCATGTGGTCCAGGGGGTGCTGGCGAAACTGGTTTTTTCCCGGGTCGCAGAATTTGCCCTGGGCCCAGCGGGGGTAGTTGGCGACCTGGGTGGCCACCTCTTTTCCATTGGCACTATCCACCACCACGGTCCTTACTGAGTCCGTGCCAAAATCAATGCCTAAAACATAGGTTTTTTTGCTCATGGGGGTCCCCTTTTTTACCATTTTACCATTTTTAGAACTTCTTTTTCCCTTTCCCTGAAATAGCGGACAGTCTCGCCCACCAGGGCATCCAGCCTCTCCAAATCGGGTTTTCCATACATGGCAGGGTAAGGGTCTCCCCCCGGCCCCAAAGGCTCATACCCTTTGCATTTTACAAAACCCTGCATTCCCGGTTGAGGTCATCCATGATATAGGTCCATTGGGGGTTTATATATTTTTGGTACCATACACTGCGGAAGACCATTTTAAACTTTTCCCAAAAGGGGTAGGATCTCTTGGTCTATTTCACCATCCTCGTTTCCTACTTCTGATTTTGTCAAAATCCAATTTTCGACATGGTCGATGCTTTCCCCAGCAGCTACTTTTCTATATTCTCCCAGGGTTTCCATTTCTAATATATCTGTGTCTGTATAAATCTCTGTATTAACCCCAAAGTCTGTATACTGAGCACCGGGGCAGCAATCATACTTTTTCATAAATAAATCATCATGTAGAGAATAGGCCATCCATCCCTGTGTGTTGAGCACGCCAAGCTTTTGCTTTGCCGATATGCCCGGATCTTGCCTTAATTGGATGTATTTTTTGCTCCAAGTCCAACGGGGGTCTGCCATATCCGTATATCCCCATAAGACAAGCGGCCTTACCGGAGTTAGCCTCTCATCCCAGCTCTGATAGGGTTCCTGGGGGACAATGGCTCGTCCTTTCTTATTCATGACTGTAAGGGCCCAGGGAGCAAGGTTGATATCCCATAGATTGTGGTTTGTGATTCTATGTAGAAGACGGACTTGATTCTTTGGGCTTAGAGTAACCTCAATCTGTTTCTGCATCCCGGTTGTGGTTTCTATATTTTGGGTAAGCTTGAGCGTGTTGCCGCTTATTTTGTAGGCCACCGGCTGGTTGTCCGGAAAATAGCAGCGTGGGTTTGCTTCGGGTGCATGCCATAGTCTGTGTCCGCCGTATAACCTCCAATCATCTCCGCCTGTTTTCCCTTGATCCTTTTTAAGCACCCCAAACAGGTTTTGATCACCGATGAAACCAAACCTTATAATTCTGGGTCCTACATCGGTGGTAGCCACCAGCTCAATGGCATCATTGGCCATTCTAATACAGTTTTTCCAGCCGCCGAATTGAAAATTTTCTTTAATCTCCATGTTTTCTCCTTCACAGTTTCATTAATATCCATTATGAATAAATATGAAAGTGAATTCAAATGAAATTTGTTGAGGAGTTATATTGAATCTCCAGAAACCACAGGATATCCTTTTTGGATCCAAGAGATTATGCCGCCCATATCATAAACCGTTCCAAAACCGTTTTCTACCAAAAATACCGCTGCATTCCTGCTTCTTGTCCCGCTTCTGCAATACAGGATTATGGTTTTTTCGATTGGGAGTTCATCCATTCTGTGTTCAAGCTCCCCAACCGGCAGCAGCTTGGCCCCACCAATATGGTTTTTCCGGAATTCTGATTCTTCCCGAACATCCAATAGCAAAATATCCTGATCATGATTGAAAAGATGCATAACTTCTTCTGGCAGAACAGGCACAATTTTTCCTGCATCC
>PWYO01000324.1 GCA_003567835.1 Actinomycetota bacterium
AATTTCCCCCTTATAAAACCCCCTGATTTACTGCTATAATCAAAGCTATGGAAATCATATACATTGACAGTATAGAGAAAAAAGACCATGAAGCCAGCCGCCGGGCGGCTGAAGCCCTGTCCCGGGGAGAGGCGATCATCCTTCCTGCCGGAACCATCTACGGCCTCAGCTGCCTGATTGACCATGAGCCCGGATTTCAAAAAATATACAGTCTCAAAAAAAGGAGCGGGCACATGCCCCTGATCATCCTTTTTTCGGAACCCGGGCAGCTTTCCGGGTTGATACTAAAGCCCAGGCCTGAAGCCAAAAAACTGATGGAACATTTCTGGTTTTCCCAAAAGCCCCAAGCGCTTACCTTGGTGATGACCAAACATCCTAAGCTTGCTGGCTATGTCACTGCGGGCAAGGAAAGCATTGCCCTGCGTTTTGCCCCGCCTGGATTTCTTCACCAGGTCATTGGTGCCGCAGGGCCCATTACGTCTACTAGCGCTACCCTTTCGGGCACAAAGACCTATCCGGACCGCTTCGAAAAGATTCCCCAGAGTATCCGAAAAGGGACCAATCTTGCCATTGCATCCAAAAGCAGCCTGCCGGGCATCGAATCCACCATTGTGGATATTTCCGGGCCCGCCCCTTCCCTGATACGGGAAGGCATCGTAGGGTATGAGCAGGTATGCAGCATATGGGGCAGGGATTGATATGGAATCCCGGCAGGCAGTCAACCTTTGTTATGTATGCAGCGGAAATATTGCCAGAAGCTATATGGCAGAAGCCATTACCCGCTGCCTTTTAAAAAACAAGTATCTTGCCAATGAAAAGGATCTTTTGGGCCAATTCAACATCCGCAGTGCAGGGACTTTTGTAATCATCAAATCCATACCCCGAAGCACCATTGCCGCCTTGCATAAGATTGATGTGCCGCCCATTATCTCCAAGCCGGTCCAGATCGGCCAAAACCAAATACGGCACTCGGACCTGGTTCTGACCATGGCCGATGCCCACCGGACCAATATCATCAAAAATTACCCCAATATTGACCAGAAGAAGGTTTTTACCCTTTTGGAGCTGGCCAATATCATGCTTTATCTGGAATCAGAAAAGATTTACAGGAGAAAGCCCAAAAAAATGGAGCCCAAAAGACCCCTGGGGACCATTGGATATGTCAGGCAGAGGGTGGAGGCTTTGCAGAATATCAACCGGGAGGTCTTGCTTACCACCGATCGGTTGGATATCCTGGATCCTTTCGGCAAATCAGCAAAAATATACCTGGAAGTTGCAAAAAAAATCAAGGATAATATAATTATTATTTTCAATTACCTGTTTGATACCAGGCCAGAAGAGTAGTTTGGAATTGCATGCATATAACAATAGGCACAGACCATGCCGGCTATAAGCATAAGGACTATTTGGTTCAGCTTATGGGCACCCTTGGGCACACCGTCTCTGATGTGGGGGGTTGCCAAGGCCAAAGCACCGATTATCCCCTTATCGCCATCAAAGCAGCGCAGCATGTGGCCGCCGGCAAGGCAGACCTGGGTATCCTATTATGCGGAACAGGTATCGGGGTAAGCATTGCTGCCAATAAGGTCAAGGGCATCAGAGCTGCACTATGCTGGAACAGGGAAACTGCCCTGCTTGCCCGAAAACATAACAATGCAAACATGATTTGTATGGGAGCAAGGCTTTTGGACGAAAAAGCATGCGGAGAAATGATAAAGGCTTTTTTATCAGAACCTTTCAGCAAACAGGAACGACATCATAGAAGAGTAAACCAAATTAGCAATATTGAAGAAAGGAATTGTGCTGGTGATGACCACAAGCAATAAAAACCACACCTTAAACAAGCAACAAGATCGTCAAATACAGGACATAATCGGTAAGGAGCTTAACCGCCAGAGAAGCAGGCTGCTGCTTATCGCCTCAGAAAATTATACCTCCCAGGAAGTCATCAAGACCATGGGCAGCGTGCTAACCAATAAATATGCAGAAGGCTACCCCAATCACCGGTATTATGGAGGCTGTGAATATGTGGATCAGGCAGAGCAGCTGGCCATAGACCGGGTCAAACAGCTTTTCGGCTCTGACTATGCCAATGTACAGCCCCATAGCGGCGTCAATGCCAATACCGCAGTATTTTTATCCATACTGGAGCCCGGAGACAAGATTTTGAGCATGAGCTTAAAAGACGGCGGCCACCTTTCCCATGGCCAGAACCATAATCTTTCAGGCAGGTATTTTGACATCTATAACTACACCGTGGATCCGGATACAGAACGTATCGATTATAAGCAAGCAGAGAAGCTGGCCAAAAAAGTCAGACCCAAACTGATCATCTGCGGAGCCAGCTCCTACTCAAGGACCATTGACTTTCAAAGATTCAGGCACATAGCAGACCAGGTGGGCGCTTATCTGATGGCCGATATTGCCCATATTGCCGGCCTGATTGCCGGAGGCCAGCATCCTACCTCGGTGGGTATTGCCGATTTTACCACAGGAACCACCCATAAAACCCTCCGGGGCCCCAGGGGAGGCATGATTCTATCTGACAAGAAATATGCAAAATCCCTGGACATGGCTGTTTTTCCGGGAACCCAGGGCGGCCCGCTGATGCATGTCATAGCTGCAAAAGCGGT
>PWYO01000164.1 GCA_003567835.1 Actinomycetota bacterium
AACCTGATTCTCCCTATGGGCGTCTGGTCCAAAATTGTGCGGACCAAATCCTCTAGGCAGCAGTCTTTTCCCAGATCCACACCATATTTTCCCAAGTGTATGCCGGTAAGCACAACCTCCCCGTAACCGCTGCATGCTGCCCGGTTTACCCGGGCAACCACCTCTTGGGGAGGGGTACTCCGGTACCCGCCCCGGACCGCAGGCACAATACAGTAACTGCAGTTCTGCCGGCAGCCGTCCTGAACCTTGACCAGGGGCCTGGCATGGCCCACCATAGGGGCAGGGCTGCCTTTTTGCTTTTTTATCAAAGTACTGATAGCCATTTTATCCTGGTTTCCCAAAACAACATGGACCCCTTCTTTTTTTAAATAGTCACCATGCAATTCCGCAAAGCATCCGGTTACCACCAGTTTGGCCTGGGGGCAGGTTTTTTTTACCTTCCTGACCGCCTGTCTTGCCTTCTTGTCAGCAGCAGCGGTAACCGTACAGGTATTCATAATGCACCAGTCCGGGTCCTGGTCAAGATCTACCGCCTGCAATCCCTTTTGCGCAAGCTCTTCAGCAATCATATCTGTTTCTGCCTGGTTTACTTTGCATCCCAGGGTATGTATGTAAAATTTATCCATTGTCTTTTTTAAAAAAATAATGCATAACCGACAGCATATACAGGGCCGCAGTCTCTGCCCTCAATATATTTTGGCCAAGACCCACCACTTCTGCGCCCTTTTGTCTGAGGCATTCGACTTCCTTTTGCTCCAATCCCCCTTCCGGACCCACCATAACCGCAATACTTTCGCCCACCTTTTTTTCCAAATCCAGCACCAGGGGGTTGCTGCTTTGCTCGTAAGGGACAAAAAATTTGCCGTACGGTGCGCCGCTGACTTCATTGATGCTTACCGGGGGCATGATATTGGCGAAAAAATTCCTTTTGCTCTGCTGGCAAGCTTGCCTGCAGATCTTCTGCCAGCGCCCTATTTTGGCTTCCACTTTTTCCGGAGAGACTACGATTCTTGCGCTAATCACCGGGATAATGGTATCCACCCCTATCTCACAGGCTTTTTGTATGCACAGCTCCATCGCCGCTTTTTTCAAAATGCATTGGAAAAGGATTACTTTCGGCAAGCTTTTTTTAATGGGGTGCCTGGATACAATGGAAAGCAGGGCATGGTCCTTTTTAACCGCAACAAGTTCTGATTCATACCGATAGCTTTTGCAGTCAGAAAAAGACACTCTGCTTTTTTCCGGCGCCCTCAGCACCTTTACCAGGTGGTTAAAATCTTCTCCGGCAAGCACAATGCTGTTGCCTTGGATGCTGTCAGGGCAGATAAAAAAATATGGGTCGCTCATCAGATTCGATTATTTTCTGAAAGCATTCCGCAGGCTGGAAAAGAAATCGCTTCCGGTATTCACCGGCTCATCCCTTCCCTGGGCATATTTGGCCAACATTTCTGCTTCCTGATCGGAAAGCCTGGAAGGTATGGTTACCTTGATATTCACAATATGGTCGCCCCGGCGATAACCATTAAGGGGAACAAAGCCCCTGGCTTTGAGCACCTTTTTGGTTTCCGGCTGGGTTCCCGCCTTGATATCAATCTCCTCTTCCCCATCAAGCGTGGGCACTTTGACCTTGCAGCCCAGGGCCGCCTGGGCAAAGGAAATCTCTGCTTCAGAGACCACATTGTCCCGGTCTCTTTTGAGCACAGGATGAGGCTCTACATGCACCGTAATATATAAATCACCGGAAATGGAGCCCCTGCCCAGGGAATTCCCCTTCCCGTTGACTCGCAGCCGATCCTTGTCCTGGATGCCTGCAGGGATATCCACTTTAACTTTCTTTTTCCTTACGCTGTAGCCGTTTCCTCCGCATTTCTTACAGGGATCGGTTACAATTTTGCCGTCACCACCGCAATTTTTGCAGGTTGCAGTGGTTACCATACTGCCCAAAAAGGTCTGCCTCTGGGTCCTTACCTGGCCGGAACCCCCGCACAAAGAACAAGTTCCCATCCCTTCTTCGGTGGGGCTTCCCCTGCCTCCACAATGCTCACAGAGGTCATCTGCATAATATTCTACCTCTTTTTTGACCCCAAAAGCAGATTCTTTAAAACTGATTCTGACCTTTTTTTCTACATCTGCGCCCCGGTTCTGGCGTCTTCTGGACCGGGAAGAGAAACCTTGCCCAAAACTGCCTCCAAAAAACATGTCAAATATATCTCCGAAGCCAAACTCTTCAAAAACGCTGCCGAAATCCGACTCATTGAAAAGATTATTGTTAAACCCGTACTGGTCATAATGCATTCTTTTCTTATCATCGCTTAATACCGCATACGCTTCAGATATTTCCTTAAATTTCTCCTCAGCTTCAGGGTCTTTGCTGTTTACATCCGGGTGGTATTTATGTGCCAGCTTGCGGTACGCTTTTTTCAGCTCTTCCTTGCTACACTGCTTGGAAACACCCAAAACCTCATAGTAATCTCTTTTTTGTGCCAATTCTTATATCACCTCAAAATTTTTATGCCTGAAGTTCAAAATGATAAACCATTTTGCTTATTATTTCCAATCATGATTTGTTAGCAAACAATTCATTTAAATGAATCCTGAAAACATTGAGCACATTAATCACTTTGCAGTAATCC
>PWYO01000291.1 GCA_003567835.1 Actinomycetota bacterium
ATCATTTATGCTTTTCCAAAAAATCCTTATTTTTCCTTTTAACCAGCATATTGTGGAGGTGCTCCACCTTGGATTCCAGCTGGTTTAAGGTCTTTTTTCCTTTTTTTCGGGCCCCTTTGTTTGAGGATAAAATAAGGGGCAAAACAATCTGCTGCATAAAAGAGGTGTGCCGGTTAGCGAAATTATCAAACATCTTTAGATGCTTTACTTGTATGCCGTATTCCTTAAGATCAACTGCCAGTTTAATGACTTCAAGTTCTTCTGAGCGCAGTATCGGTTTTTCATCTTCCTGGTTGGGGTTTATAATCCTGCCTTCAATAAGTTCTTTAATATAGGAAGGGCTTACTTTAAACTTTTCTGCAGCTTCATCCAGGGTTAATGATTTGGGTTCCAGATTTTCCAAGCTTTCCCCAAGCTTAAGCTGGATATCCTTTAGTGCCTGTCCGTTTTCTGTATTGAAATCAAAATCCATAGCAGATAATTTTTCTTTGATGACTTCCAAGGGCATATAATAGTCTTTTTGCATCTTCAGTATAAAGTTAATCTTTCTGACATCCTGTTTGGTATAGATCCGGTACTTGTTGTCGGATCTGTCGGGGTCTATCAAGCCTTTTAGCTCAAGGAATCTAAGTTTGCTGGAGCTTATATCCGGATAGATTTTCTTTAACCTTGAGACCAGTTCACCTATGGTTAAATATTTTTTATCAGAAGTCATGTTTCACCGAAGCTACAATGTGAAATACAAAAAAACATATTTTCCAATCTGTATACGGGCTCCATTTTCAAGGGGCACATCATCCGCTCTTTGGCCATTCACATAAGTGCCGTTAAGGCTTTCGGCATCAATAATCTTGAAACCCTGTTTGGTTTTTTCTAAAACAGCATGCTGTCTGGAAACAGTGATGTCATCCAAAAAAATATCAGATTCGGGGCTTCTGCCGACCTGTATTTTGTCTTTGCTTAAGAAAAACTTTGCACCTATATTGGGTCCTTTGATGACCACAAAACCATGTGTCCCCCTGGGCACTTTTTTCAAATCCTCAATAATGCTGGTTGAGACCTCTTCGGAATATGCAGGCTTTGTTTCTCTTATGGATTCTGTTTGGTTATTATCTTTTTCCATTTTAAATGTTAGAGATTGATATTCATTATATTGTATTATATATGATTTTGAGCTGAAGTTATAATGAAATTTATTGGAAATTTTGGATATTTTTTTCCACAAAATTTTTAAGCACTTCAAAGAACCGGGCATCTGTGGCCTCGATATAGCAGCGGATCAAGGGTTCAGTGCCTGAAGGTCTGGCCAACAGCCAGCTTTTATGCTTTTCAAAGATAAGCTTGACCCCATCCGCACGATTGATTTTTCTGACCTTATTTCCTTCAACGCCTTTTTGTTTCAGGCTGGAGAAAAATTCCAGAATATCTGTTTTCTTTTCTTGCGGCACCTCAAGATCCAGGCGGAGGTTATAGAAAGTGCCAAACTTGCTATAGATTTCAGCCAGATAATCGGACAGAAAAGGCCCTTTTTGTTTTAACTTTAGATATGATTGAATCTCAAGAACCAAAAGATTGGCCAGAAGCCCATCTTTTTCAGGAATATGGCCTTTTATGCTCAATCCCCCGCTCTCTTCCCCGCCTATGAGCACATGGCCTTCAAGCATGGCTTTGGCGATATGCTTAAAACCCACCGGTGTTTCCAAAACCTGCAACTGGTGATGTGCACATATTGCATCAACAAGATGGGTGGTGGCCAAGGTCCTTACAGCTGTATCCCCTTTTTCATATCTGCCGGTTTCGGTTAGATAATAAAGGATTAGGGAGATGACATTATTGGGATTGATATAGGTCCCCTTCCCGTCGATGACCCCAAACCGGTCGGCATCGCCGTCGAGGGCAAGGCCCAGGTCAAGTTTTTTTTCACCAATGCACTTGACCAGGTTTTTTAAATTATTTTCTGAGGGCTCAGGGAGCATCCCCCCAAAAAGAGGGTCTCTCCAGTTGTGGAAGACCAGCGCATCCAGGCCTAAATCATCCTGCAGTATCTTGGGAAAAAGCTTGCTTCCAGCCCCAAACATGGTGTCTGCCGCGATTTTTGGTGAGGCTTTCTGAATGCGGTTTTTGTCTATTGCTCCCAATAGCCTGTTTGTGTAGCTTTCAAAATCCGAAACCTGATTCATTCGGCCTTTTTTTGATGAAGATCCAAGGTCTTTGCCGGATTCTAAGAGGTGCAGTTTTTTCTCTATTTCTTTTGTGATATCCTCTCCCGCAGGGCCTCCATAGTGGGGAATAAATTTGATGCCATTATACTTGGGAGGATTATGGCTTGCAGTAAACATCAGTGCTCCATCCAGGCCCATCCGGGTCACCATATAAGCCGTCAAGGGGGTAGGCACCGGCTCATTGGCTATAAAAACATTGATGCCTGCATTGCGCAACACTTTTGCAGCACAATCAGAAAACTCCTCAGAGAGAAAACGGTTATCATAACCGATAAATATTCCCCGCTTGGTTTGGGATGTATCGGTAAGATGGGCCCCTATGGCTTTGGTAACCAGGGAAACATTGCTGAAAGTAAAATCATCAGCAATAATGGATCGCCACCCATCGGTACCAAACTTTATGCTGC
>PWYO01000207.1 GCA_003567835.1 Actinomycetota bacterium
CATTGATCGGCCTATCGGTGGTAACCAGGGCCTATACCATGTTCCTGGTGCCCATTTTTTTGATCCTGCTTCCCCAGAAGGTCAAGACCAAGCTTATCTATGTCCTGTTTACAGCCATACCCATCGCCCTGACATTTGCTTTTAACTGGTTTTCCCCCCATATCGATGCCGCAAACAGGGTGGCCGGGGAAGGCCAGTTCATCCGGTTTATGACCGAATATTCCCTGATCAGCCTGGGCGGTTTTCAGGTGCAGCTGTTCTTTTTAGCCTACTTTTTGCTGCTGATTGTGCTTGCTTACCTCAGCCATATCTGGAAGGCCAAGGGAGCTTCAGTCCTGCCCCAGCTGTACAAGGGTTCCAGCTTTCTTAAAGCGGCTCTTTTTGCCGCCCTATTTTTGCTCCTATTCTACTTGACCACACCCTCGGCAGCCCAATGGTTCAGCTGGGTGATGCCTTTTGCAGCCATTATCATATCCAGGTATCCCAAATATTACGGCCTGTTTTTTGCCCTCAGCGGCGCCTGGTTTTTCTACTGGCTTTTGGCTTCAGACGTAGGGGTGTTTACCCCTTATCTTTTTACGCCCCTGGACGGCCCCTATTTTCATTCACTGGCGGTCAACTTCAGGCTGAATCTGCAGAATATACAAATTGGAGACAATATCACCCTGCAGACTTTTATCAATTTTTTCCGGACTGTATACAGCGTGGTCATTATCTGGATTCTGTTTCTTTTAGGAAAAGATATGTATACCGAAGCAAAGGAGCTCTAGCTTGCAAGCCATGAGAGAAGCCATCATTGAGATGATCACCACCCGGCCGGTGAGCACCATACTGGCCAAAGCCTCCGATGATTTCATCTTTTCTTCCTTGTATATGCTCCTGCTGGGGCTTACCCTGTGGGGCATTGTGCATGTGAGCATGCGCATTCGCCGCTGGCCCAAAAAGCGCATCATGTTGGTTCATTCGATTTTTCTGGTGCTGCTGGCTTTGCTTATTGGCGCTGCCAACGTGGTTTTTTGGCTCATCCGGCGCTATTAAACAATGATCTTCCTATAGGCAATTATCCCTCATGGAGACCGGTGCCTGTAAACCCGATCTGCGGGCCCGCACTTGTTGCAAACCGTGCAACAGTCAAAAGGCGTTATACACAAAGCTTTGCCATGCCGGCACAAATGCTTTTTTGGTAGGGCAGGCTTATCGGGTCCCGTACGGGTTGAGATGGCCGGAAATGGTATTGAAAGCAATTCTTGCTACCAGCTGGTCCCCTGCACTGTTGTAATGCAGCCCGTCGGAGAGAAACTGGCCGGGATTTCCGGTGGCCAGCATGGGATTGAATACATCCACAAATACCGCGCCTTTCTGGGCGCAAACCTGGGCAGCAACCTGATTATAGATGGCCATGCCCGCATTGGTGTGGGCGCTATCCACGCTTTCATCCACTGCACCAGTGGACATCACCACCACCAGAGCCCCGGTATTGGATTTGATGGCATCAATCATGGCCCCCAGATAATGGCGGTAGGTCTCCGGGGCGATGCGGAAGTAGCCATAGGAGGTGGTGGCATCATTGGTGCCGTAGTTTAGGATAAAGATATAGGGTTTCTGGCCCAGGATGCCCGAGCTGACCATACGATTATAGCCCATGTCTACGGTTTCTCCGCCCCGGCCGCTTTTGCTAAACTGAAAAGTCCCATAGGGATAGCTCTGGGTAAACAACTTTTGCAGGTGTGCAGTCCACTGGGTATTGGCTACCTGGGAGTCTCCCATGACCGCCACCTGGTAGCTGTAGCTGGAGATCACCGTGTGGGAAACCGACTGCTGCTTGAGATTTTGGCCCTCATAGATCAGGGTGCTGGTATTGGCAATCGGAATACCCAGATAGGTGCCCGGGTTGACCTGTACCCGGTAATCACAGCGGAATGTCTCGCCTGGCCCAAGTTCAGGGATGTTGATGTGAAATACGCTTCCCTGGGTCTGCCACTGGATGGGGTAGGCATGGGTTCCCATCCCTAAAAAAGTGGTATGCTGGGGAATCTGGTTTTCCACCACCACATCAGCCGCCTTACCATCCCCGGTATTGGTAAAACTGATGCTGTAATGGATGGTGTCCTGGGGGTTTAAGTCGCCGGCGCTTTCCTGGACCCCGGTTAAAGTAAAATCTTGCAGCCGGGCAAATGCGCGGACCATAAACGCCTGGCTGTCCAAATGCAGCTGACCTGTGCTGTTTTCAATGACCGGCGCAAATACCAGTTTGGTGTTATCATCCAGGTGCTCGGCAACCTGTAGGGCATATTGCAGGGTGATTTGCTGCCCGGCCTCAATTTTTTCAATCCGGACAGCCTGCTGTTCCCAGGATGCCTGGGGGCAGTCAAAGCTTCCCTGGACAAAATCAGTATGCTCGGGGACAGCATTGGCAATATGAATATCGGCAGCGGTCATATCACCGCTGTTTTCAACAAACAGAGCCACATCCAGCACATCGCCCATGCGTATATGCTCCCCGCCCCGGTTGGTAACCTGAAAATGGGATGAGGATAAGTCAATGCTGCTGATGACCACCGTTTCCAGGTCAGCGGCAAAGTGCTCATAAAAGACCTCCTCGCTTCCGTTTCGGGTGTAGCTTAGTTCC
>PWYO01000019.1 GCA_003567835.1 Actinomycetota bacterium
CTTTCTTTGATGGAATGGTTTGCGATCTTATTTATGATAAATGGTAGCGGTGATTGGATTCGAACCAATGACTCCACGGGTATGAACCGTGTGCTCTAACCCCTGAGCTACACCGCCACTGTCTATCCCCACCATTTCTTGCATTATAATAATGAATTTTTATTTTTAAAGCAAAAATAAATTTTATATAAGTTCCTATGGCCTGTCAATGATACCGCAAGGGCTAAAACTTGTCTCTGATCTTAAAGATTACGGTCCCCCCAGGGGTATAAGGCTCTCCGGGATCCGAGCACTGCATATAAGCTGTGCCTTCTTCCTGGGACAAACCCATTGCTTTGGGATCACTGCCCTGCTGAATAGCCAGCAATGCGGGCATCATCGAAGATATGGCAAAATAACAGATTTTGTCTCCATCTACCGATACATTGCGGTTAATCTCAAAACGGTCCCCCACTTCATATCCTGCAATACACCTTCCCTTGACCTCTACCACTTCTGCTATCAAATGTTTCATAAACACTCCCTTGCTGATTGAAAAAATGGGCTTACGGCTACAAATCCAGCTCTTTTATCACCCGGTCAGAAATCTGTTCCACCAGGCCCCGGTAGTCACCTGAACCGGATGCCTCTTTTAGGGGAGGCTTTTCTAGAGTCCAGTATTTTTTGCCAGCAGGCTTGTGCTTTCCTGAAGACTGGAACACATCCCGCATCAATCTTTTCACTTCTTTCTTATAAGCAGCAGCAGCTTCAATATTGGCGTTAAGCGGGCAACCCAGCCCTTCACATTTTTTAATTTCTTCGGTTAAAGCTTCCCTGTATATCTCATTGAACCGGGTTCCCATGTTGATCTTTCTAAACCCGATAGACATGGCTCGCCTGATCTGTTGGTCAGTTGCGCCCGAGGCTCCATGCAGGGCACAGGGGATTTGGATCTTTTGTATAATTTTTCTGCCCAGCTCCCAATCCGGCTCAGGCCAGCTTTGTTTATAAAGGCAGTGAACATTGCCAATGGATGGAGCCAGGATGTCAATGCCCGTCTTGGATACGAATTCTGCAGCCTGGTCTGGGTCCGTTAGGCCATTGCCGTTATCTTTTTGATAGTGCCCCTCCTGAGCCAAAGGCATCTCCCCGAGGGATGCTTCCACGGTAACCTTTGAAGCATGCGCGGCTTTTACCACATCTTTGCTTATTTGGACATTTTCTTGAAAGCTGATTGTCTGCTCGCCCAGATGCTCTCCCCCGCCGCCGTCAAACATGACAAAGGAAAAGCCTGCTTTGATGCACTGTATGATAAAATCATATTCGGTGCATTCATCCAGGCATAAGGCTATGGGTACTTCTACGGAATTGATTAGGGTGATGGCCAGCTTGGCGAAGCTTTCTATGCCCAAAGATTGGACAAAAGGCTGGCCTGCCAGCAAAGCAGAGGGGGAATTTTCTTCCTGGGCACAATCTACTGCCGCCTTAATGGTATAAGAGTCCCAAACTTCTATGGCACCGACCCCATAATCTCTTTGGAAAGCGTCCTTTAACAAATAATTGTAGTTGACCAACATCTGCATACCTTTCTCTTGATCATAAACATACTATCCCTGGAAGGGGCCAGGGTCCTTTTTGTTCTGCAATAACAAGCATCCAATAATGCCCCTATTAAACCACCTATCAGCTATGAATACAAATACATCCACAGTCAGAAGCTTCTATGCAGCCTCCGGATCCTTGGCCGGCCTTTATAAAAACCGCCTTCCCCGCCGCTCATGGGCGGTACAGCTGCACCGGGGGCTGCCCATACTTTTTTCCGAACTGCATAGAACCTATTCTCCATCCAGCTCCTGTTTCAGGATATGATGCAGTTTTTGGGCAATCTGTTCATAGCTGCCTTTACGCAGAGAAACCTGCTGGCCAATATGGACCTCAACCATGGGCAGCCTGGGCCGATGGCCCCAGGGGAGTATGCCTTTCCTTAAAATATTAAACAAACCCTTAATCCGCATAGGCACCACTGGCAGCTTCATATCCTTGCAAATGACCCCGATGCCCGGCTCGAATTCCTGGAGACGCCCGTCTTGGGTCACTGAACCCTCCGGAAATATCAATATATTCCAGCCCCGGTCTGCAGCCTTGCCCGCATTTTTGAACACCTGATCAAAACCAAACTGCTGAGAAAGGGGAATGACATTGACATACAGGCTAATGAATAGATAAAACCCCAACCCTTCGATCAAGCGCCTCAGTATATTTCCCTTCTTTTGGAAATAGTGGTTAAAATGATGCCCGATAGACATCACCACCGTCACTTTTGCCCGAAGCCTTACAGGCAGGGTAAACAAAATCACCAGGGTGTCCATCACCGATACGTGATTGGAAATAAATGCGGTGGGGGTATTCAGTTTTTTCAAGTTTTGTTTTCCCCGGATCCTGGTCCGGTACAGCATACGCACAAAGGGGAATATAAGATACTGGAAAACAGTACGCACTGCCACAAAAAACCAGCTATACGCAAAAGAAAAGAAAGGCAAGCTGGTCTTTTTGGAGGGCGGGCTCTTTAATTGTTCTTCGATATCCTTGATTTTCGTCTCCCCTGACAGGTCC
>PWYO01000159.1 GCA_003567835.1 Actinomycetota bacterium
GTTCCAATATATCATCTATGGGGTTTTGAAGGTTTATTATTGTTTTAAGGCCCATGATTTTTTCACATCAGCAGAGACAAAGGCTAAAAATGCGCAGGTTATGACTGTGCCCTTCCCTTATGTATTCTGGATTGTATCAGGAACCCCTCTCCTTGCCGCTATTGCCTGCCAAATAAGGCTGGATATCCTGGGGCCATTATCCCTGACCGTGCCAATGATACAATTGATTTATGTTCTCATCATGCAAACTTTTATTCTCATTTTTTATCCGCCATAATCAAATGCCCTCCACCGACATCTGTAAAGGCGGAAACGGCAAAACCTGCAGATTGAAGCCATGTTTTATACTGTTCATACGTCCAGGTTCCACCATCTTTTGTGTTCAGCAGCATATTGACCGCAAATAAGGCTGCTTGCGGACCCGTACCCCGAACCATATCTTTAATAGCCAAACGACCCCCTTTATTTGTCACTCTTGATGCACGGGCAAAAAGGTTTCTATTTATTTTCTCATCATAGAGGTGACATACATTACCAAGGTAGATAAGATCAAAAGGTCCTTTGGGCAGGGCTTTCCTGAAATCACCTTTTACCATTTCAATGGGCAATGCGGGATCAAGATGTTCCTCCATCATGTCAACCACCTCGGGTAGATCCAGCACGGTAACTATCCCGCCTTTTTTGGCGAAAGCCACTGCATTGGTCAGTGGCCCTCCTCCTACATCCAGGACCTTCGGCTTATTTTGAAATCCTTCCAGGCTCTGCTCAGCTATTTCTTCCGCCGATCCTTTCGCATAATTTTTCATGGCTGAAATATAATCCTTCAATTCATCCGGTTTTTTTAAATGGGAAGCTGGTTTCCCTGATTGTAAAACCATGGGCAATTTCAGCCAGGTGGAGATTAAATTATACCTGTGCATGAAGGAAAAATCCGTATAGCCCCTGCTTTGCGGATCATAAAATATTGCATGCGCTTGTTTGGTTAAATATATCTTATTGTTTTTAGAATAAAGGTATTCTAATGCTACCAATGCTTCGGTTACAATCCATAAAGCCCTGGCATCACAACCTGTTCGCTGAGACAATTCTTTTAGGGTCAATGGGTTCTTTTTGATAATATCAAATAGGCCTACTCTTACTGCAGCACCAACGATTAAAAGCTCTTTTTGCAATGCAAAAGTATCAATTTTCGGCATATCACGCTCCATCTATTAAATTAAAAGCTCTTTTTGCATAAAAATCATTTATTTACCAAAACAACCTGCACCCTGAAACCGGGCACCCTGTTTGGGTTTAAATAATTTTTACCACAAATTTTGATATCTTCAATCATACTATTTTAACGCTCCTTGAGACAACCCAGAAAGAAATGTACTATTTGCTGCAGTGGACTTCATCAATAAGATACTAAATTCTTTCTGCAGAACCCTTATGATGTATGCATTGGAACCATGCAAACCTCCTCTACCTTTAAGATACCATATTTATTTGTTCATACTGCCTGTAAACGATTATTTTTGTCAAACCCTGCACCAGTCCCGCCATTTTCTACACTTATTTTATAAAGCTTGAGCCAGAATCTGTAATCCTGCTCATGTGTTGAATAATCAATTTCCTTTCTCATGCTCTGGCCATAGGATTCAAAATAGATTTGCCTGGCCTTCACCGAATCAATAAACTGCTCAAAAGATTTTCTTGCAACATCGGGGACTTTTAGTTTTTTAAGCGCCTGAAAATATTTTTGATACTGCCTACTTAAAATCCCTGCTAAAGCTGGCCTTACGAGCTTTTTTCTTTCAAATTCACCAATTAATGCCTCTATTCTTTCAAAATAGATTTCCCACAATTTGGAAAAATCATTACAGAAGCTATAGAAAGTCTGCATTTGCCCGCTATTGCTGCCCAGCTCCAGGCTGCACATAAGGCAGCAAGCCTTGATTTCCATCTTAAGAATCAACCCCTCTGACAGGTAATTTATCTTATTTTTTACCCGAAGAACCATAACCTCTCCTCCTCTTGCCCACAAATA
The DNA here is from genome assembly GCA_003567835.1 of Actinomycetota bacterium. Classification (GTDB taxonomy): domain Bacteria; phylum Actinomycetota; class Humimicrobiia; order Humimicrobiales; family Humimicrobiaceae; genus Halolacustris; species Halolacustris primus. The sequence goes on from PWYO01000159.1 coordinate 2,030, forward strand.
ATGATTAGTTTCATTATAGGTATAAGGCGAAATCCATGTAATGGTATTTGGTACAGCATTTAACTGTAAAAGGAAGGGTTTTGAACTGGCCATAGGTACAAGTTGGCTCAGCTTGGCCGGGCCGGCCTCTGGTAGACAACTGTAACCCTGGTACCCTTGCCGGGCATGCTTTCTATACTGATGGAGGCCCCCATGATTTTTGCCCTCTCTTTCATGATGTTTAGCCCCAGCTTAGTGGAATCATTTTTGTTATGGTCAAAACCCTGACCATTATCAGCAATATCCATATATAATTTTTCCGGCTGAGCTTTTAAGGTAATGTTTGCTTGGGTGGCTTGGGAGTGCTTAATGATATTATTAATTGCTTCCTGGGCAATGCGGTAAAATCCAAGTTCAACCTTTGGGGGAAACTTATGTTTCCCTTCTACGCTCATTTTAATGACCGCTTTGGACCTGGCTTCAACCGATTTTACCAGTTGCTGAAGCAAGGTGCCCAGTGCCACGCCCTTTAGGGCTGATGGTTTTAGTTCATAGAGCAAAACGCGCATTTCTTTTAGGGCAAC
>PWYO01000257.1 GCA_003567835.1 Actinomycetota bacterium
GCATAGCGGTGAAGGCTGCTGCCTTTGGGTCTTTCTGCCTGTACAGGATTTCTTGAAACCACATACCAGAGGGAGGCAAAAGGTCCTAGAAATAGAAATTTGGCAAACCATCTGTTGCGTTTTTCTGCCCTTTTCTTCATATCCCTGAAAAAAACAAAGAATCCGATGCTGTGGAGAAGGAGCATACTAACAAGGAGCAGTAGGGAAAGACTGAGAAGAGGGTTGAGCGTATAGGAGGCAACATATTCTTCTCCAAACAATTGAGCCCATTGTTTGTTTCCTTCCTGATCCGTCTTTATCAGCCAGGCTCTGCTGCCTTCTTGGTCTTGGACCCTTATGCTCCCTATCAGGACGATGGCGCCATCATCTGTTATTTCCAGGTCATAGGACCTGGTATCCTGTTCCTGTCCGCCGGGCAATGTACGCCACTGTTCCTTTCCGAGGGCATCGGTCTTAATTATAAAAGCTGAATGCATGCTTCCCTGGTCTTTGGTACCGGTTAGAAGAAAGTCTCCATCATCTGTCTGTTGCAGGCTATATGCTTTCATTTCCCTTGCATCGCTTTCAAACACCCGGGACCATAGCATATGACCATCTTCGGCGATTTTTACAAGATGAAAGTCAGAACTGGCGGAGTAGCGAAAGGGAGTGCCTCCCATAAGGAATACGAAGCCTCCGTCATCCGTGGCTCTTATGGCGTACCCATGGTCTTTTTGTCCTTCTTCTCCAAACACCCGGGACCATAACTCGTTTCCCTGCTGATCCGTCTTGACAATCCATGCGTCTCTTTGCGTATAATCAGAGGATTCCGCAGAACCTGCCAAAAGAAAGCCGCCGTCCTCGGTCTGCATGAGCGACTTCACTCTTGTATAGGTATCTCCGTCCTCAAAAATCTTGGACCATTCTTCTTTTCCCTGGGCATCTGTCTTGATAAGCCAGGCTGCATAACGGTCCGCAACAGAATAGGTATATCCGCCAAGAATATACCCCCCGTCCCTGGTGGGCTGCATGGCATAGACATAGTCGCTGTCGCTTCCCCCGAATGTCTTGAGCCATTCTTGGTTGCCACCGGAATCTGTCTTTAAAAGAAAAGCGTCAGAAGGCTGATTCCAGGAAAGATGGCCGGCCAGGACCAAACCGCCCTCATCTGTCGGATGAAGGCTGTAGACCTCCATGTTGGCGTCTTCTTTTCCATAAGTCTGCGTCCACTGCACATGGCCTCTTTGGTCTGTCTTGATAAGAAGCCCTAAATCGAGGCCTGGCCCTACAGACCTTCTCCCGGCAATGATGTAGCCGCCGTCTTTGTCAGTGATAATACAACGTCCTGTTTCTGCACCGGCTTTTTCCTCAAATACCAAAGGAGTGCAGCCTGCAGTTAAGAAAATGAGGATGATGGTAACAATATAGACAACGGCTCTTTTTAGCAAAGTCTGGCTCCCTTCGTCGCATAAGTTTTTTATGATTTCATCCTAGGGCTTTGGGTATACCCCGATCTGCCCTTGGCACGAGAAGTAAAATGTCATCCTTGCCTAAACCATTTTGTTGATTGCTTCATTGCTCTAAACTAACTTCTGACTATATTTTATTTTCTATATAAATGCAATTTTTTATAGCTTTTATTTTAGCATTCGCCTGCTTTTTTCTTTGGGTACTTCCAGGAGCAGCTGTGATTTACTTTGACAGTCAAAATTGAAATAAAAGCAATGTAAATAATGTACCAAAAGGGCGTTCAAGCAATTCTAAAACCAGTTAATGAAGGCTCCGGCGGTACCCTCTTCTACTTGTGTATTATCAATCATTGGCTCAGCTTCTCTTTGAGAAGGTCTCCTGTAATAGTAAAATATGTTTTTATGTGGGTCATAGATTATATCTCTGGGCTCTATTGGCTATTTTACCCCCCCTTATCGACTGTGACTTTTCAAGTATCAGCATCACGGACAAACCACTTCTGCATTTTGTTCAGGGATAGTTTTAATATTCATTATGAGGTGTGTAGTTTTGATTTTTTTTGAGCTTTGATCAAACCAATTGGTTCGTAATGAAAGTGGGGCAGCACCACATATTACAAAATAATGCTAAAAAAGATATAAAACTTCTCTTTAGTGAATGAAAAAAAACCTGTATTAAAAAGCTCATGATATGGTAAAAATAAGACTTCTGTATTTTCAATCTTCACAGAATCTTGATAGCTTATATTTACAATAATTGCTTTTTTAGTGTCTCGGATGCTATATTCAATGTATTTGATAACTCATGGTAATTGATCAGTCTTCCTACCTGTGAAGCCAGCAATTTAACAAGGTCTGATATCTTTTCAGTCTTTTGGATCTTTAGCAGTAAAGAAATATCCTTTTCAATACAGCTCTGGTATATCTCATCCATCTCTTTTCTTTTTTCTTCAACCGATCCTCCTGTTATCACTCTTGGATATCCACCAAAATGTACATATTCATCAAGAAGAGTATTTTTTTTTTGTGTTTCAATATTAAAAAAATCACTGATCTTGTTGCTGTAATTATAATCGGTACGGAAATCTACAAATTCCTTGAAGGGAACTGTCGATAACTCAAAGATTCTTTTGCGCCCAGCA
>PWYO01000329.1 GCA_003567835.1 Actinomycetota bacterium
CATTTTTAGTGTTTGCTGATATGCTTTTTCAAACTCGGTATGCTCCAGGGGCATTGTCAGCAGTCTTTTCTCATATGCCTTCCGATTCTTTTTGAAATAAAGATGCTCCTGATAGGCTTCCTCATCGTTGGTTACCCTGATATTTTCTTCTTGTAAGTCAAACTCATAGAGATGATAATCCCCCTCTGGGTATCCGCTTTGAAAATTTGTAACCGTTTGAACCACATCATGCAGACGGTTAAATGTGGCCCCTGCGGGCATAATGATTCGTCTCCAAATAAGGGGGTCTGAGTGCTTAAGTTCGATTTTTATTATATAAGCCTTCATTTTTTGGGTATATTATCTCCTATTTTTTTCAATAATACGAATGGTTTTCTCAGTCACAATTGTAAAATTGCAGGCAAGCTTTTAGTAACCGGCTTAACACAGTAATTATTCTCCTGGGCCGACCGTCTTTTAACCGCATAATGATAACCCCTATGTGTTATTATTCTATTTCTCAGAAAAGGGGGCATCTTCGTCTCGGCTGGGCTAGTTTTTAATTAATACGGTGGTATACATTTAGGTTAACAGATAAACAATACATTTTAAAAAAATAGTATAATAAAGACAGTTCAATATAAAAGCTAAAAAAAGGTAGGTAAATATCATACATAGAATAGGCATCCTTGCAAAGCTAAGACGGTTTATTCTGGTCACATCTTTTACATTGTTTTTACTGGCAGCCTCTGCTTGCCATGCCTCAGAATATAAGGGTCTAGAGCCTGAAAGGGGACAAGAAAGTGTTGTAGATTTTTCTAATGACGAAACAGAATCCATAGAACCAGATATAGACAAAAGCCTTTTAACTTCTATCAAAGGGCGTATTGCTTTCTCTTCAACACGTGAAGGAAAGACCGATATATTTACTATGAATCTTGACGGAACCGGACTAGTCAATCTTACAGACAGTTACATGATTGACGAATACCCCCATTTTTCTTTCGATGGTTCAAAAATCGTGTTTCAGTCTTCCTCATCTCCTCCGGAGATCATTGTCGATATTGTTTTAATGGAGTCGGACGGCTCCAATCCCATGATCCTGACGGATGGCATGGGAGAATACCGGTGCCCATCCTTTTCACCCGACGGGTCAAAAATATTGTTCGAATCATATCTTTATCAGGATGGCAAGATTACTGTCGACATCTTTGTCATGAATGTGGACAGCTCACAAGTGAAGAATCTGACCGACAACCCCTCCTCTGACGGCAGTGCCCGTTTTTCCCCGGATGGGGAGAGCATAGTCTTTGTATCCAACCGGGATGAGACTGTGGATATCTTTATCATGGACGCTGACGGCTCAAACCCCAGAAACCTCACTACAAGTGGTTCACATGATACAGACCCCTGTTTTTCACCTGACGGCCAACACATTGCTTTTACCTCTATGCGCCAAGGACGTGTAGATATCTATATGATGGACACTGACGGCTCAAATGAAATCCAACTTACCGATCATACCCATGTGTTTGGAAATCCTTGTTTCCTGCCGGACGGGGAGCATATCGCTTTTGAGCAAACCCACAAGAGGCGCTTGGATATTTTTATCATGCATCTTCAAGAGCTAGTGCCTTTCAATATAACCGCTCCTTTGGGGGGCAGCCATCCCAGCTTTGCGCCTTGAAAAAAACTTTGCACTTCAAGGCCCTTTTCTGCAGTGTCTTTTGAATGCAAGATCCACTGCCATATTCCTCTTTTGTGTCGTTGGCTTTTTAAAAATATCGCCCATTGTGCCGTTTCATAATACTTGAGGAGACCCAGAATATGCAAATGGAGCCAGCCAGGATCTTTTTGAAGGAGCAAAACTAAAAATCAGTACTCAGTACGGCTTATTGGGATGCCGGTTTCCATCCGGAAAGCATGCATCCTTGAGATAAGCTGGGGCTTCTCTTTGAAAAGCAGAAAATTAGTTCTGTAATCTTAGGTAAACCAATGGTGGTTGGCACCAGATCTAATGTATTTGGCAAAAGTGGCCCATTTAGGAGCAGCTTTCTTTATGACAGCTCAAGGGCAGGAGCGGTTTTTTTCCGCAGGTATTTTTATGAACTACTGAAAACTTACGGGGTGATAGAGAGATATAGGAAAGTCATGCTGTTTTTTTATTCTTTCATCGATATCCTTATGGCCCAGCACCCTCCTGTAAAGGGTAAGAGCTTTATCATATTTTATTATGACCCTGCTACCACCCCTGGTTTTTGAGACAAGCTTTGCCACCGGCTGGAAGAACTTGGTGTAGCAGCCCAAAACCATGTAGAGCTCATTTAAGATGTCAAGCTCCTGGCTGGTGTCATAGCGCAGATATCCTACAGTCCTTCTGACCACCGAGTAGTTTTTCTGCTCTACATAACAGGAGTCATTTTTTGTAAGCCCCGGAGCGGGTAAAGGTGATGCCACTCTCGGTACAGTATCGAAGCATATGGGCACCGGTAAATTCAGAGCCGAACCAATGGCAGCAAATACATGCACCTGGGCCTTATTCTTGCAAGCTACAACTATGTCCCAGCAGGTGGCTACATCGGTTAAATTTAGGCTCTGTGCGAAGTCTCC
>PWYO01000143.1 GCA_003567835.1 Actinomycetota bacterium
ATATATTTGAGTAAGGTAAAAAGGTTTCGAATGTTCAGCTCCTGTCCAAATTTTAACTCTCAATTATATAATGATCGGATAAACAAGTAAAATACAACCGGCGGAGGCATAAAATGTAAGGTAAAAATCATTTTCACTTAAAGTGAAAAATTAATTTTGTAACTACGCTAAAATTATTTATAATATTCTTGACAGATTATTTTTTATTGTTTACACTAATAACAGTTAACAAGGTTGGTGGAGAAAATTGTTCAGTGAAGAAGATAAAAGTTATCCGATAGAACTTGTAGCTGATTTTTTAGGGGTAAACAGCAGAACACTTTATTATTATGAAAAGTTTGCCCTGGTCTGCCCCCTTAGGCGGGGCAGAAAGCGGTATTATTCGAAAGCAGATATAAAATGGCTAAAGTTTATCAGGGAAATGATGTATGAGCAGGGCATGAATCTAAGGTCCATTATTGTGCTTATCAGAAGAAGGGACCAGGTGATTATGAATATATGCCCAGATGACGTTGTTGACTGTTTTAAAAACTATTTGGTAAAAAAAGTTGATCAAGATTGGTAAAAAATATAAGAAAAGGAAGGTAGATATATATGGCGAAAGCAGTAGGAATCGACTTAGGTACCACAAATTCATGTATCGCAGTGATGGAAGGCGGAAAACCCACCGTCATTACCAACAGTGAAGGGGGCAGAACCACCCCTTCAGTAGTGGGTATTACCAAAAAAGGGGAAAGGCTGGTAGGACAGCTGGCCAAAAGGCAGGCTGCCCTGAATCCTGAAAATACCGTTTATTCCATTAAAAGGTTTATCGGCAGAAAGTACAGTGAAGTTGAAAGTGAAAGGAAAATTGTATCTTACAATGTAGCCAAAGGCAGAAATGAGCTTGCTGAAGTGAAAATGGGTGATAAAGATTATACGCCCGAAGAAATTTCAGGCATGATTTTACAGAAGCTGAAAGCGGATGCGGAAAGCTATCTGGGCCAGGAGGTCACCGATGCCGTTATTACTGTACCCGCTTATTTTAATGATGCACAGCGGCAGGCGACCAAGAATGCAGGAAAGATTGCCGGGCTAAATGTACAGAGGATTATCAATGAGCCTACGGCTGCTTCACTGGCCTATGGACTGGATAAGAAAAAGGAAGAGAATATACTGGTTTTTGACCTGGGCGGGGGTACGTTTGATGTATCCGTTCTCGAGGTTGGAGAAGGTGTATTTGAAGTAAAAGCCAGCCATGGTGATATGCATCTTGGCGGAGATGACTACGATGACCGAATCATGAATTATGTGGCCGATGAGTTCAAAAAGGAGCAGGGCATTGATCTGCGTAAAGACAGACAAGCGCTGCAGAGGCTTATTGAAGCGTCAGAAAAGGCCAAAGTTGAACTTTCAAGCGTTACCGAGGCAACCATCAGTTTGCCCTTTATTACCGCTGATGCGGATGGGCCAAAGCATTTGGAAACCAAAGTGACCAGGGCTAAGTTTGAACAGCTGACTGCAGATCTCACGGAAAGATGCAAAAATCCTCTGGAGAAAGCATTGAAGGATTCAGGCCTTAAGTCAGACCAAATCGATGAGGTGATTCTGGTAGGCGGCGCCACCAGGATGCCGGTGATCCAGCAGCTGGTAAAGGAATATACAGGCAAAGACCCCCATAAGGGGGTAAACCCCGATGAGGTTGTGGCTGTAGGCGCAGCCATTCAGGCAGGGGTACTCAAAGGCGATGTAAAAGATGTGGTGCTTTTGGATGTAACCCCTCTGTCTCTGGGTATTGAGACCTTGGGCGGGGTATTTACAAAGCTTATTGAGCGGAATACCACCATCCCCACCAAGAAAAGTGAGGTTTTTACCACTGCAGCAGACAATCAGACCAGCGTGGACATCCATGTACTGCAGGGTGAAAGGGAGATGGCCAGAGACAATAAGACCATTGGCAGGTTTAGGCTGGACGGAATCCCGCCAGCACCGAGGGGCGTTCCCCAGATTGAGGTAACCTTTGACATAGATGCCAACGGAATTGTAAATGTAAGCGCAAAAGATACGGCAACCGGCAAAGAGCAAAAGATTACCATCACCGCTACCTCGCATTTGTCTGAGGATGAAATAGACAATATGGTAAAAGAAGCCAAAGAACATGCGGATGAAGATAAGAAGAAGAGAGAGATGATTGATGCGAAAAATAATGCAGATAACATCGCTTACTCTTCGGAGAAACTTTTAAAGGATTTGGGTGAAAAAGTTCCTGCAGATATGAAAACCCAAATAGAGGAACAGATTAAGGCTACAAGGAAAGCTTCCGAAAGCGATAATATTGAACAGATGAAAGCAGAAACTGAAAAACTGCAGAAAATGCAAAACGAACTTTCGCAGAAACTCTATGCACAACAAGGCGCTGGCCAAGCGGGGCCTGGTGCTGGCGGACAGCAGGCTGGCGGACAGCAGGCTGGCGGACAGCAGGGTGAAGCAGGCCAGGGAGGCCAGGACGAAGACGATGTCATCGATGCTGAGTTTGAAGCAAAGGATGACGAAAAGTAAAAAAAGAGAAACAGAGAGGAGGATTGTTATGCCAATTGTAAGATG
>PWYO01000341.1 GCA_003567835.1 Actinomycetota bacterium
ATAAAACTGGAGGTCGATTGTGAAAGAACTACTTGAGTACATGGTAAAAGAACTGGTGGACAATCCTGATGATGTTCAAATTACTGAGGAGGAGGAAGACGAGAAAACCATTATTTTTAAGCTGCAGGTAGCGGAAGAGGACCTTGGGAAGGTAATTGGAAAAAAAGGCAGAACTGCAAATGCTTTGCGAGTGGTCATGAGAGCTGCTTCTGCTAAAAGAGGAAAATCATCAATCGTAAAAATACTAGATTGATATGAAATTTTATCTATAGATATAAACAGCGAAGGCATTCAAACATGTCTTTAAGAACAATTGGGATAATCGGTAAACCGCATGGGATTAGAGGAGAAGTAACCGTCAGATGGGTAACTGATTATCCCAAAACTTTTCAAAAGGGCGATCAGCTGCATGTTGGGGACAGCGGAAAGCAACTTACCATAGAATCCATAAGACAAAAACTGGCCAAGGGAAAAACCCTGACCATCATTAAATTTGCAGAGTTAAACAATCCTCAAGATGCCCAAAAATACAGGCAAGCCCATTTGCTTCGGAGCCAGGACGAGGGCCCTTCACTACAGGAAAACCAATATTGGCTGGATGATCTTGCCGGCTGCAAGGTCTATGTAGCAGGCCGGCAGGTAGGCATTGTGCAGCAGGTTTTAGACCTTCCTGCCAATGTGGTATTGGTGACAGCCATGGAAGCTAAAGATCCAAGCAGTTCGGTCCTGATTCCGTTCATAGAGACCTATATAAAACAGGTGGACCCAAAAAACAAGAAAATAGAGCTCAGGCAGCTGCCCCAATATATATAATAAAAACCATGATCACCATAGACATAATAACCATATTCCCAAAATTTTTTACAAATATCTTTGAATACGGCATCATCAAGGAAGCATTTGCCGCAAATATTTGTAAAGTCAATATTTATAACCTAAGAGACTTCAGCCAAGACAAGCACCGGAAAGTCGATGACCGGCCTTATGGGGGAGGTGCAGGTATGGTGCTGATGCCTGAACCTTTGGGCCGGGCCATTTGTCATATAAAGTCAAAAAAAAGGGCTGGCCAACACAAACCAACAGTCATACTGCTGACACCCAAAGGCAAGGTGCTCAAGCAAAATATGCTCAAGGGGCTGGCCAGGATGAAGCACATCGTATTGATATGCGGCAGGTATGAAGGGGTGGACCAGCGCATCTTAGACCTCTATGTCGATCTGGAAATCTCCATAGGGGATTATGTGCTTTCAGGAGGAGAAATACCGGCTATGGTGGTATTAGACGGATTAATCAGGCTCCTTCCGGGTGTGGTAGGCAAGAAAGAATCCCTGATTTCTGAATCTTTTGAAGACAATCTCTTAGATTACCCCCAGTATACCAGGCCCCCTGCATATAAAGGGCTTAAGGTTCCTGGCGTGCTCTTGAGCGGCGACCACCAGAAAATCAAGCAGTGGAGGCAGGAAAAATCCATTGCCCTGACCCAGACAAGAAGACCTGATTTATTTGACAAAAAAAGTTAAATTGCATATATTGTTACAGTTTAAGTGAAACATAAAGAATAAAACAGGTTGGTGAAACATGAATACACTTGATAAACTAGAAAACAAATACATAAAAACAGATCTTCCTGGTTTTAGGCCCGGGGACAAAATACGGGTGCACATAAAAATCAGCGAAGAGAGCAAAGACAGGGTGCAGGTCTTTGACGGCATCGTGATTAAGAAACAGGGTTCCGGAATCAACCAGACTTTTACAGTAAGAAAGATTTCATTTAACAATGTAGGGGTGGAAAGGACTTTCCTTTTACATTCTCCAATCATTCAATCGATTACCATGCTCCAGGAAGGCAGGGTAAGAAGGGCCAAGCTTTATTACCTTAGAGACAAGATTGGAAAAAAATCCAAGGTAAAAAATAAGAAGTAACTTTCATTGATGGCTCAAAAAAGAATCGTGAAAGAGTTTATTAACTACCTGGCTGTGATTATCATTGCAGTCGTTTTTGCCCTTACGATCAGGGTTTTTATATTTGAGCCCTATATGGTCCCAACTCCTTCTATGGAACCGGTCCTTTTAGCCCAAGATCGGGTGATTGTCAATAAACTTACCTTCCGTTTCCGTTCACCCCAAAGAGGCGAGCTGGTTGTTTTTAAGTCCCCTTCGGATGCAGGAAAAGATTTAGTGAAAAGAGCCATCGGACTTCCCGGCGAGGAAATTCAACTGACTGCCGATGGGGAAATTTATATTAACGGAAACCTTCTCAGCGAAGACTACCTGGTTTATGACCAGGATCTTAGCTATCTAGAGCAGACAATGTTGCTCTCTTCTGAGCAATATTTTGTATTGGGCGATAACCGGGGCAACAGCCTGGACAGCAGATTTTTCGGTCCCATAGAAGAAAATGAAATTTTTGGCAACCTTGTGTTTGTGTACTGGCCGCCCCAGCGCATAAGAAAGATATAAGGTCTACAGTGCATGCAATGGAGGCAAAAAGGCTTTCGCGCCTGTGCGTTTATGAAAACCAGCTTTACGGGCTGGGCTACCGCTATATTGCGGGCCTTGATGAAGCTGGCAGGGGTTCCC
>PWYO01000157.1 GCA_003567835.1 Actinomycetota bacterium
ATAAAGTATTTTTTGCCCCGGGGGGTGCTGTCCTCCCCTACCCAGTCAAAATCCAGCCCGGTTAGCTTAGAAGCAAATTCCAAGGGATTGGCCAATGTGGCCGTGGACAGCACAAATTGCGGAGATGCTTGATAATAATCCAAAATCCTTCTCAGCCTCCGCAAAAGCATGGCAATATTGGAACCGAAAACCCCCCGGTACTGGTGGGCTTCGTCAATGACCACAAACTTCAGATTTTTATAGAACCGCTCCCACTGGTGATGCCAGGACAGAATATGGTGCATCTGGTAGGGGTTGCTGACCACAATCCGGGAATGGGCCCGGATCCGGGATCTTTTGGATTGGGGGGTATCCCCGTCATAGACCGCGGCATGGGCATCTATGCCGGTGGATTTTTCCATATCCCTGATTTTTTTAAGCTGGTCCTGGGCCAATGCTTTCGCGGGATAAACATAAAGGGCGCATGCGCGGGGGTCTTGGTCCAATTTTTCAAAAATGGGCATATTGAAAGCAAGCGTTTTCCCGGAAGCGGTGGGGGTGGTAATCACCAGGTTTTTGCCCCGGCTAAGGAGCGAAACGGCCTTGGCCTGGTGGGCGTAGAGTTTGATGTTTCTTGTTTTCAAAAACAAGAGGAGCTTAGGGCTCAGATTGGCAGCCTGCTTGTGCCGGGGCCTTTTGGGGCCCAGCACCTGGATATGCGCGATGCGGTCTCGGTAGCGCTGATCTTTTTGAAATTGTTCTAATAGGTTTAAAATTTTTCCCATTGTGCATAAAGCTTAAAAAAAACCTGGGCCAATGATATCAAATCCTGCCGGTTATGGTAAATAATGGGAATGAGGACCCCTGAGGCCTTTTGCTGTATATAATGTTCATATAAATCCGGTACCAGGCAGCTGGGCAAATCCTGCTTTCTTTTAACCCGTAAAAAATTTTTCTCCAAAAAGGCAAGGTTAAACCGGGCAAACCGTTCTTTTAACATGTTTCTGGAAAAGTGCAGCATGTCAAAATGCATCCGGGCCAGATCTGGCTGCAAACGGTAATAATGGGACCGCTGCCTGATAAAAGGCAGGTCAAAACCAGACCCATTGAAGCTGATAAAAACACTGCGGGGCCCAATATTTTGCTGCAGGCACATAAGCAGGGACGCTTCTTCATCATAGTTTCTGGCCAAATACTGCTTGACCATCAGCTGGTTCTGGCTGATGGCGGCCATGCCCATGAGGATGATGGGCCGGTTCAATAGGCCCAGCGTCTCAATATCCAGAATCAGGAAATCACTTGGGTGGTTAAAAGAAGACAGGCAAAAAATATGGGGGTGGGATTTGTTAAACCACCGGCATATCCATTCCAGCAATTTTTTTTGGTCTGCATTTTTTATACAATATAAAAAATGCCTTGCCTCCCCTTTATACCGGGGATGGTCTGCCAATTTTTCAATACTGGTATACCCTTGGGATTTCAATTTCTGTTCGGTAACCGGACCTATGCCGTACAAAAGCTTAAGGTCGGAGAGCAGGCTTTGCCGGGCCTTGCCCCTGTTCATTGGGCCTAAGGCAGCCTGTTTTGTGCTTTCTATAAGATAGCAGCTGCCCATATCTGTTTGCACTTGCCTGCCTGCAAAAACATCATCGAGCTTCTTTTGTTCGAATTTGGATAGGATTTCAGCCTTTATGTGCTGAAGGCTCAAAGGGGCGACTTGATGCTGGCCGCCAGAATCCTCTGTCCAGCGCTGTACGTATCTGGTATGCACATGCACCAGCTGGCCGCAGTGTTTACAAAAATTATCCAATGCATGGGCCTTTTTCTGGCAGTTGCCGCATTGCATCTGGTTTAATTGCCTTTCAGCAGCTGCGCATACGCAGGCACAATATCATCAGTAAATGTTTCCATACCCTCGGCGGTTTTAAAATGGGCAACCATCTGTTTGATCACCGCAAAAGGGACAGTTGCAATATCCGCACCCGCCAGAGCGGCTTCCCGCAATTGCCTGGTATTGCGTATGCTGGCCGCCAATAGCTGGGCATCCAGGTCATAATTTTTAAATATGACGGCAATGTGCCGGATCAGCTGAATGCCTGAGCAAATCCCCTGGTCATGGAGGACCTTGCCCTGTCTTTTTAACCCTTCCGCAGGAAAATAATCTTCTTTTTGAAAAGCCATGCCCGCCTGTTCTCGGATAAAATCATCCACTCTTCCCGTAAACGGGCTGACAAACCGGGCTCCGGCTTTTGCGGCCAGCAGGGCTTGTTCGGGGGTAAATACCAGGGTGCAGTTTACAGGTATGCCTTCCGATGATAGGGCTTTGACGGCTTTTATCCCGTCGAAGGCATTGGTCTTTTTGCCATAGGCACAGTTTATGGGAATTTTTACAACCACATTTTGGGCAACCGGATGAAACATATTGTAAATCCTACGGCCTTCATCAATCATCTGCACGGCATCCAGTCCGATTACTTCCAGGCTCACCGGAAGGCCGGGCACAGATTTTAGTATGCTTCGAATATAGTCACCCATTTGGATATCCTGCTTTTTTTCTTCTCGTTTTTCAGCTGCTTTCTTTACCAGGCTGGGGTTTAGGGTTACCCCGTCCAGGATTCCGTAGGACTGCACCAGCCGGATTTCTTCAATGATGCCGCTGTCTAAAAACAGCCTCATGAAAAACCTCCTATCTCTTTTACTTTGTTTACAATGGCATCAGCAGATATGCCTTCATAGTCCAGCAATTGCTGGGGCTTTCCGCTTTTGGGCACTTTTTTTACAGCCAGGACATGCACCGGAAACCCGCTGCTGCCCAAAGCGCTTAAAACCGCTTCTCCAAGCCCTCCTTCAGCAAAATGGTCTTCTACGGTAACCATGGCGGATGTTTCTTTCTGTGCTTTGCGAAGCGCCTCAACGTCAATGGGCTTGATGCTGTACAGATCCAGGATGCGCACCATGGTCCCTTGTTTTTCCAAACGGTGGTATGCTTTTAGGGCCTGGTGCACGGTGATGCCTGCACAACATAGGGTCACTTGGTCATTGCTGCTGGATTTTAGGGTTTTGCTTGACCCGATTTCAAAACAGTCAGATTGGCTGTAGAGAACCGGAGTGTCCATGCGGGTGGTCCTGATGTATACATTGCCTTTGTGTTCTGCGGCCTTTTCCATCAGCTTGACTGTGGATACCGCATCAGACGGATAGAGCACCACCATACCCAGATGCGCCCGAAACATAGCCAGGTCCTCCAAACCCATCTGGGAAGGTCCGTCTTGGCCAATGGACACCCCCGCATGGGAGCCTACGAACTTGATATTGGTATCCGAATACTGGCTCATCCGGATCTGGTCAAAAGCCCGGGTCAGAAAAGCGGCAAAGGAGGACACAAAAGGTATTTTGCCCCTGAGGCACAAACCCAGGGCGGTCCCCGCCATATTCTGTTCAGCAATAAACATTTCAAAATAGCGGTTGGGGTGATGATTTCTAAAAATCTCTGAATAGGTTGAATTGCTGACCTCCCCGTCCAGGGCTACGATTTGCGGAAACTTGGCATATAGATTGGCCAGCCCTATCCCATAGGCTTTCCGGGTGGACATCTTGTTATTGGAAATAGGCAGTTTGCCGGAAACTGAACCGGTCGGCTGGTGCGGCTGCAGCTGAGCAGGGCTGGGGATTTTATCATGGAGGTCTTCGGGGGCAGGGCCAATCTCATCCAAAGCCTGGTTCTTTTCTTTTTCTGACAGGGCTTTTCCGTGCCAGCCCAGTTTGTCTTCCAGGAAACTGACCCCTTTGCCTTTGATGGTTTTGGCAATAATCATCACCGGCCTCTCCTTGGAATCCAGGGCAGTCTCTACTGCGGAAACAACTTCTTTTAATTGATGTCCCTCAATCTGTATGGTATCCCAGCCGAATGCTGAAAGCATCTCTGCATATTTTTGTGTTTGATGCCCGTGCATGGTCGGTCCGCTCTGGCCCAGGCCGTTGACATCAATGATGCCTATGAGATTGTTCAAGCCGTAGTGGGCAGCAACCTGGACTGCTTCCCAGACCGAACCTTCAGCCATTTCACTGTCTCCCATGAATACGAAAGTTTTATAGGGGAGCATATCCAGGTATTTGGCATTCAAAGCCATGCCTGTCCCAATAGAAAGGCCCTGGCCCAGAGACCCTGTGGCTGCTTCCGCCTGGGGGAAAGCACGTGTGGGATGTCCTTCCAGCCTGCTGTCAAATTCCCGAAGGCCCATGAGGCTGGATTTGCTGATTGCCCCTGCAATGGTCCATACCGCGTACAGCAGGGGCGCCGCATGGCCTTTGGAAAATAGAAGGCGGTCATTGTTGCAAAATGAAGGGTCATCGATGCGGTACCGAAAATGGCCCCCAAAAACCAGGCCGGCCATAATTTCTACACCCGATAATGAAGAAGTGGGATGGCCTGAGCCAGCCCGGGTGGTGGATTCGATAATATAGCGGCGAAGCAGCTTGCAGATTTTTTCCAATGTTTTTATGTGGTTCATTTTTCCCTCCTGTTTTTGTATACAAAGCCAAGAGATTGGCATTCATGCCTGTGTGCTGCAGAGCGGTTTCCAAGAAGTCAGCTGGTTCTTAAAATATGTTCATATATGGCTTTTGCCACCCCGCTTTGGCTGTTTTTTTCAGTTATAAAATCTGCCCTTTCTGCCAATCTTTGGTGGGCATTTTCCACGGCAATTTTAAGGCCTGCCACTTCAAACATGCTCAAGTCATTGATATGGTCCCCAAAGGCGGCAACTTCGTGATTGGCCAGTCCCATGCGGTTTATGGTTTTTTGCAGCGCCGCTCCTTTGGACACCCCTGGAGGAAGGATATGCAAAAACTTCTTCCAGGGTTTGGTGATGACGGCCTGAGTGGGATCCACACTGTCTTGCAGCCGGCGGTCCAAACCTTCCCGTTCATAAAGCACACTGATGGCAATGGCCTTATTGCGGAAGGCAGGGCAATCCAGGTCAGGTTCACTGAACAGTTTTTCTCCGGTTTTGCCAATATAGTCGGCCACTGGTGAAAACCGGTCATAGTGCATGGTGTTTTCAGCAATGGAAACCACAGGCGCACACCCCTCCTTTTTTAGAAAACGGATGATGTCTGTATAGATGTCAGGACTGAAACTGCACATCTCGTAAACCTTTTTTGCATGGTCTATGATGGTGGCTCCGCTGCCGGTGATATGGGGCAGATTGAGCTGTAAAACCTTCACGATGGGCATCAGGGAATGGATGAGCTTGCCTGTAGCCAGTACAATGTCTATCCCCCGGTCTCTGCAGGCAGAAAGCGCCTGCACATTCATTTCACTAATTTGGTGTTGATCATCTAAAAGGGTCCCGTCAACATCTGTGGCAATCAGTTTGATCATGGTTTACCTCTTGGACACAAACATAACAGTTTATTGCTTATTTTACCAATAAGTCCTTTTTATTTACAACATTTCTGATAATATGAAAAAAGATGGAATGGAACTATAACAACAATAACACCATGGGGAAAATTGCCATAATCACCGACAGCGCATCGGATATCACGCCTGAAATGGCAGCGGAGTACGGCATAACCGTTTTGCCCATGTATATCAGTTTTGGCGGCAAAACCTATAAAGAGGGCCAAGACCTAAACAGCCAACAGGTATACCGGGCACTGGACCAAGGGCATAAAATCCATACCGCCGGGCCCTCCATCGGCGATTTCATGAAAGCCTATGCGCAAGCATTCAAACAAGATGATGTTGAAAAAATCTACAGCATCAATTTGAGCGGCAAGCTTTCCGGTACCATAAATTCGGCCATGGCCGCCAAAAAAAATTTTCCCCCTGGAAAAATTGAAATTATCGATTCAAAAAATGCAACCATCAGCATGGGACTGATGGTCATAGAGATTGCCAGGCTGGCCCAGAGGGACCCATCCAGGCAAAAGCTTGAGCAGGCCATTGCACTGCTGGTTGAAAAAAACAGCTTCTTTGCCGCCATAGAAAACTTCAAGTATGTGCTCCGCAGCGGAAGGACCCCTTTTTTAGGCAGCCTGTTGGCCAAGGCCCTGATCTTTAAGCCGGTGGTATCGGTTAACCAGCACGGGAAAATCTATCTAAAAAGGATGCTTAAAAACAAAAACAGTGCCATCAGGGAACTGTACAAGCAGACCGCGCAGGCCATGACCAGCGACTTTCATTGGAATATAGGCATATTCTACGGGCTGGACAGAGGGCCTGCCGAGGAGTTAAAAAAAATGTTTGCCCAAAACAAAGACCTGCCTGTAAAAACCATCATGCTTTCCCAGATCACTGCAGTGATCAGCGCCCATACCGGGCCCGGCATCTGGGGCGCAGCTTTTGGTCCCAGCCTGGACCTATGAAGAAAAACAATTTCATTTTTCTTCCATATTCACTATAATCAACCAAATGTTTTTATGGCCAAAGGAGGGTTTTGGACATCTTTCTTTTTTACATAATATTGGTCTTGTTTCTGGCGGTAACTGTTTTTTTGGGTTATTTGGGCTTCAGGGGCACCAAAGAATTACATGATTTTACTTTGGCCGGCAGGTCTGTGCATCCTTATATGATGGCCATATCCTATGGCGCTTCATTTATTTCAACTTCAGCCATCGTGGGTTTTGGCGGGGTAGCCGGTGTATACGGGCTGGGGATTTTGTGGCTTCCTTTTTTGAACATATTTTTGGGCATAATCATTGCTTTTTTAGTTTTCGGAAAAAAGACCAGGGAAATGGGCGAAAAGCTCAATGCCCAGACTTTTCCAGAGTTTCTTGGGAAAAGATACCAGTCCCCTTTGATCCAGCGCATCAGCGGTATGGTCATTTTCTTTTTTATGCCCCTTTATGCAGGGGTGGTACTCATAGGGGCTGCCAGGTTTATAGAAGCGACCCTCAATATTGATTTTCCGGTGGCCTTATTTGTATTTTCAGCGATTATTGCCGCTTATGTGATTACAGGCGGCCTAAAAGGTGTTTTGTACAATGACACCTTTCAAGGGACCATTATGCTCTTAGGGATGATGATTCTTTTGTTTATCACCTACAGGAATCTGGGGGGCATACAATCTGCTCATCAGGCTTTGGCAGGCCTGGCTTGGCGTGTGCCCCAGGCACTGGCAGAAGGAGGCCACCAGGGATGGACCCAAATGCCCCAGATAGGCACGCCGGTTTGGTGGACCCTTGTTTCCACCATTATATTGGGGGTGGGCATCGGGGTTTTGGCCCAGCCTCAGCTGCTGGTAAGGTTTATGACTGTAAAAAATAACCGCGCTCTTAATCGGGGTGTTCTGGTGGGCGGCATTTTTGTTTTTTTTACCACAGTGGTGCCTTATGTTTGCGGGGCACTCTCCAATGTTTATTTTATGCAGACCAGCCAGGATATTTCCTTTAACATCGCCGGCGGCAACAGCGATCTGATTATTCCCCTGTATATCAATATGGCCATGCCTGATTGGTTTGTATATATTTTTATGCTCACCCTATTGTCTGCATCCATGTCCACCATCAGCACCCAGTTTCACACCATGGGCACAGCTTTTTCCAGAGACCTGTTTGCCCGGGGCTTTGCCCAAAGAAAAAATGAGCGCAGGGACCTTCATGTTTCCAAGCTGGGCATAGGCATGGGCATTGCCATCAGCGTCATTTTGGGTTTCTATCTGCCGCCCAATATTATTGCCAGGGGCACCGCATTGTTTTTCGGGGTATGCGCAGCAGCCTTCCTTCCCCCCTATGTGGCTGCCCTTTACTGGAAAAGGGCAGACCGGACTGCAGCCATAGCCAGTATGGTCACCGGGACTGCTGCCAGTCTTTTTTGGATGCTTTTTATACATCTTGCCACCTCTGCCCAAATCGGGCTGGCCAATTATTTATGGGGCATGGATTCCCTGCTGGGCTATCCGTTTACCCATATAGACCCTATACTGATCGCTTTGCCTATATCGGGTGCAGTCATGGCTGCTGTCTCCCTGCTGAAGCCGCCGCCTGCGTCCGGTTAAAAATTATGGTTATAAACATCCTCTGGCCATGCCTTGGTCCAAGCACCGGCCAAAAAACACCCAGCAGCAGGCATGCCTGCATAAAGGTGTGCAAAAAAACCCTGCAGCCAACACCGGTTTTCAAACAGGCGCCGGGTAAAAATAGAAGCGGCCGATTGGCGGTGCTTAAGCCTTTATTTTAAACATGAAAGGCCGGCTTGAAGGTTTTTTAGGAAAGCAAGCGCATTTTTTCCGTAACAAAGAAAAGAAATAAGCCCCATGCAGGGCTCAAATCATGTTTGCAGGCCCAGGGTATAGGATCCCTGGGATCCCGGAAGGGATCTCTATGCTCCCCAGCCAAGCAGGACCAAGCCTGTTTTAGGTGGCTGGGGCCAAAAGCGCCTTGATCTCTTCTGGCTGCAATACCCTGTAATGGCCTTCTTTTAGGCCTTGAAGCGCAAAATTGCCAATTTTTATTCGCTGAAGGTCTACTACTTCAAATCCCTTTTTTTCTAACAGCCTGCGTATGATCCTTTTTCTGCCTTCGGCAATTTCTATGGTCAGCACGGCACAGCCTTTATCAACGGGGCCTACTTTCAAAGAAGTCACTGCGACTTCAGTGCCCTCGATGCATATGCCCTGCCGAATCTGGTTGAGCACGCTTTGCCGGGGGGTGCCTTTGACCTTGACCTTATAGGTTTTGGGTATCCTGAATTTGGGATGGGTCAGCTTATAGGAGAGGTTTCCGTCATTGGTCATAATCAGCAAACCCCTGGAACGGTAGTCCAGCCTGCCCACAGGGTACAGCCGGACATCTTCTTTGACCAGGTCGGTTACAATTTTACGGCCAAAATCATCTTTTAGGGTGCACAGATAGCCGGCAGGCTTGTTTACGGCAACCACCCTTTTGGGCTGGGGCTGCAATTGTTGCCCCGCATAGGTTACCTGGTCTTGGGGCTTTACCTGAAAAGCAAGGTCTTTGACGGTTTTGCGGTTGACTTTTATGCTTCCCTGGAGCACCAGTTTTTCGCATTTTCTGCGGGAGCCCAGTCCGCATTGGGCCAGATATTTTGAGATCCTAGTCATGTTCAATGCTTTCTAAAGGAGGCAATTGGTCCAGGCTGCTAAGCCCCAATCGTTCAAGAAAGCGGTCGGTGGTCTTATAAGTCATGGGATTTCCGATATCTTTGGTTTTTCCCGCCTCTTTGAGCAGGCCCTTGTCCACCAGGGTGATGACCACGCTGTCTGTGCGGACCCCCCGGATTTCTGCAATCTGGGTTCTGGTAATGGGCTGCTTATAGGCGGCAATGGCCAGGGTCTCCAGCGCAGCCCGGCTCAGATGGGACCGAATATTGGATTTGACAAAGGCCTTGATGTCTTCACTGATGGCCGGATTGGAGTAAAACCGGTACCCCCCGGCAACCTTTCGTATGACAAATCCCCGCCCGGCATCTTTGTATTCTTCCTGGAGGTCGATGAGGATGCTTTCTACTTTTTTGGGCCCAAGGCCCATTTCTTGGGCCATTTCTTTTACTTTTACCGGCTTTTCAGAAATAAACAGGATGCCTTCAATGCAGGCCCTGGCCCAGTCCTGGTCAGAATCAAAAAAACCGCTGCTTTTTTTCGGGTGGTTGTCCATATCCATCAAATCTTTTTTATAATGATGTTGCCAAAATTTTCAAACTGGATGATCTTAATCTCTTCATTCTTATATAATTCCAGGATGGACAAAAAACAGATAATCACCTCGATAACCTGTTCATATTGGTCTGTCAGCTGCCTGAACGTGCATTCCTGGTCTCCCAGCTTTTTTCTCACCCTTTCCATCTCATCGTATATGGACCTGATGTTGCGGTGATTGTAAACCATGTCCAGGTCCAGCTGCACCGGTTGCCCTTTCAGCAGTTTGTGGGCCATCCGGCAAAGGGTATGCCCGCTGATCCCTTCTAAAAAATCGGGGATGATTTCCAGGTACTGCTTTTCCAGGGCCGCTTCCCTGGTCAGAAAAAGCTCTTCTGTCTCCATTGTTTTTTCCAGGTAGGCAGCTATTTTTTTAAAAACCCTGTATTCCTGCTCTCTTTTTTTTAACAGCTCCTGGTCTGGTTCCTGCTGCTGGTCATCCTTTTTTTTGGATGGGAGCAATGACCGGGATTTTATTTCCAGCAAAACGGAAGCGGTCCATATAAAGCTTGACATGGTGTTTATGGCTACAGGCTTGCGGCTTTTTATAAAATCCAGGAAACCGGATATGATCTGGTTTAAACTGATCTGGTACAGGTCCACCTTTTTGGCCTGTACCAGTTCCAGTAAAAGCGCAATGGGCCCCCTGTACCCATCATAGGTTGCCGCATACTCTTCTCGGCTCTCAGTCAATTCCGATCTTTTCCCTTACTGCAGCGATGGTTTTTTTGGCCACTGCCCTGACTTCTTCTTTGCCCCGGTCCAGGATGCTGTATATTTTTTTCATGTCTTTTTCCAGCAGGCTTCTTTTGGCCTGAAAATCCTTTAAGCTTTCATAGATGGTCTCTGCCAGCTCATCCTTGCACTGGGTGCATCCGATTTCTGCATTTTTACAGCGATCGCCGATAGAGCCCAGGTCGTTTTGCCTGTAGATCTTGTAGAAGTCAAATATATTGCATACATCGGGATGGCCGGGGTCTTTGAGCCGGACCCGCTGGGGGTCGGTGATCATCATTCTGGTTTTTTTTCTGATAACTTCTTTGCTGTCGGTTAGAAAAATGGCATTTCCATAGCTTTTGGACATTTTTCTGCCATCGGTGCCCATCACCCTTTTGGATTGGGACAGCATGGCCTGGGGCTCTTTAAAAACAGGGCCGTAAAAATGGTTAAACCGGCGGCTGATTTCCCTGGTAATTTCCAGGTGAGGCAGCTGGTCCTCCCCCACGGGGACCATGTCTGCATTGACAATGAGTATGTCTGCGGCCATGAGCACCGGATAAGATAAAAAGCCCAGCGTAGATAAATCTTTTGACTGCAGCTGGCTGATCTGTTCCTTGTAGGTGGGGCACCTTTCCAGCCAGGGCAGCGGGGTGATCATGGAAAAGTAAAGGGTAAGCTCGGTAATCTCAGGAATATCGGACTGCCTGTACAGATGCGTTTGCTGGGGGTCAATGCCCAGGGCTATAAGGTCAATCAGGCAATCGATGAGGTTTTTCTTGATATGTTTGGGGTTCTGATATTCGGTTGACAGCGCATGCCAGTCAACCAGGAAAAAATAGTTGTCATACTGGTGCTGGTGCCCGATCATATTCATGATATTGCCGTGCAAATGCCCCAGGTGGAGTTTGCCGGTGGGCCGAAACCCGGTTAACATGATTGGTTTTGCCATGATTGCTCCCTGTCTTTCTATATCAGATATTGCCACCATAAACAGATATTATAAATAAATCTTACCACCGGGGAGATCACGCTCCAGAAAACCCGGCCCCCCAAAAAAAGGATGATGAAAATGAATATAAAGCCAAAACGGCCCAGGCTCAAAAATTTATGCATGGCTTCATTGGGCAGAAAAGAGGCCAAGACCTTTGATCCATCCAGGGGCGGGATGGGTATGAGGTTAAATACAGCCAGAAATATATTGATGTAGATGGCAAAGATAAAGATCTCGGACAAAAACACCACCAAAGGAGA
>PWYO01000031.1 GCA_003567835.1 Actinomycetota bacterium
GACTCTGAAATTTGACCCTTTGACTTATAACACCCTTCTATGCTATATTTCTATTTGTCCTAGAGAAAAGGGTAACTTTTAAGCATGAGAAGGAATTTTGCAGACGAAAGATTGTCAGAAAAGTAATCTCAGTGTTTTAAACAAATCTATAAAAGTTCTAGGAATGGCCCCAAGAAGTAGAGTAGCCTAAGGCATGACAAGCTAAGGCTAAAGCTGGTTTGGGGTCTTTTTTTATCCGGTAATTTGTCAACTGTATCATTTCAGGATCATTCAGCAGTTTTGAAACTTTTTGTCCAATGGTTGGTCAATGATGTAAACCAGCAGCTTTTAGAGCGGCTTGTCTATGCAGCTTTGGGTAAAGCAATACAGCGTAATAGGCAGATTGCTTTGTTTTGCAGGAGGGGGTAATCCTTTTTTGTTAAGAATAGCAAACTAGGACATTTCAATAATAATAAAATTTATAATCCAAGGGCAAAAACGATTGTTATTGATATTGGATGCCTCAGACATAAGCATTAACTTTGCTATTTTTGGTGTATTTGACATTTACCACATTTAAGTATACGCTGAATATTCTAATTTGTTTTGTAATGTTTTAATGAAGAGCGGACTTCTCAACTCCCCTCCAAAAGGAATATTATCGAGCTTTTAGAGAAATAATATTTTTGAAGGAGGTAAGTATGCAAAATAGCAAACTGTATGTGGGTAATTTCAATTACTCCACAGAGGATTCTCAGTTGGAAAAACTGTTTTCCCAATACGGCCAGGTTAAAAGTGCCATGGTCATTGGAGAAAAAGGTTTTGGGTTTGTAGAGATGGCAAGCTCATCGGAAGCTGAACAAGCAAAAGAAGCACTCGATGGCTCAGAGTTTGAAGGAAGAACCTTGAGAGTTGATGAAGCGCGGCCAAAAAAATCAGGTCCGTCTAGAAGCTTCAATCGAAGCTAGAAAATCGCTAAACCACCATGCAGGCCTTAAAAAGGCCTGCATGGTTTAACTTCCTCTAGAAAAATGATTATCCACCTCACAAACAATGAAACAGCAAATAAATTTTTAAAATATAGAAAGAAAGCATGTATGAAGATTTTGTTAGTATATCCAGAATATGAAAATACATTCTGGAATGTAAAAAAAGTATTAAGACTGGTGGGCAAGAAAGCTGCCTATCCTCCGCTTGGGCTTTTAACCGTTGCAGCGATGCTGCCGGATGATTGGGATAAAAAACTGATAGATATGAATTCTGAGCTTCTGGCTGATGAACATATAAAATGGGCAGATTATGTCATGATAAGTTCCATAGTAGGGCAAAAACAGTCAACCATAAGGGTAGTAGACAAGATCCAGAAAATGGGAAAGATTGTTATTGCCGGAGGTTCCCTTTTTACAACTGCCTGGGAAGAATTTTCCAATATAGACAGTATTGTGTTAGGGGAAACAGAGGAAACCATTTCTAATCTGATCAAAGACATGGAAGGCAAAGAGCTTAAAAAGATCTATAGTGCGGATAGATTTCCATCCATAAAAAAAGCACCCATACCAGCATGGGATTTAGTCAATTTATCCTATTATAATTCGGTATGCATTCAAGTTTCCAGAGGCTGTCCATATGACTGTGAATTCTGCGACGTGGTTCAGCTAAATGGCAGAAAGCCCCGCATAAAGAAAAAGGAGCAGGTCATTGCCGAGCTTGATTCTGTCTATAAGCTGGGATGGAGAGCCAGTGTATTTTTTGTTGATGATAATTTTATCGGAAACAAGGCTGAACTTAAAAAAGAACTGCTTCCCGCCATCATCCAGTGGCAAAAAGAAAGGCAATACCCGTTTGCTTTAAGCACCCAAGCATCCATTAACCTGGCTGATGACCCGGTTTTGATGAAACAGATGACCGATGCGGGTTTTGCAACTGTTTTTATAGGCATAGAGACACCGGACCCTGATGGACTTGCCGAGTGCGGCAAATACCACAATACCAATAGGGATATGCTTGAATCGGTAAAAAAAATGCAGAACATGGGTTTTGAAGTGAATGCAGGATTTATCCTTGGTTTTGACAGCGATAAGGAGACGGTATTTCAAAACCAAATTGATTTTATACAGAGAAGCGGAATAGTAGCCGCTATGGTAGGGCTTTTAAATGTCTCCCCGAAAAGCAGGTTGCATGACAGGCTCAAAAAAGCGAATCGGCTGATCAATAATAAAAATTCTAAAAGCAAAACTTCTGAATTAACAGAATTAAACTTTATTCCAAAAATGGATTCCAATACGCTCATAAACGGTTATCAAAATGTTCTTAGCACCATTTATTCACCTAAATTTTACTTTGCAAGAATAAAAACATTTTTACGGGAATACAGGCCTAAAAAAATGAAATCGCCAAAGGTCCGTTTCTACCACATCAGGGGTTTGTTATCCTCGATATGGTTTTTAGGTATCAAGGAAAAAGGAAGGCTTTACTATTGGAATTTAATTTTTTGGAGCATGTTTAAAAAACCCGGGCTTTTACCTTATGCTGTTGGTTTGCCGCTGGGGCTATTGCATTTTAAAACCCTTGCCTGGGCAAAACAATATAAC
>PWYO01000346.1 GCA_003567835.1 Actinomycetota bacterium
CAAGCATTGGATACCCTGAACGATCTCTTTGAATTGTCTTTCAAGTGCTCTTCTATAGAGGAATTTACTGACCTCCTAGAAAAGGTTACAGAAAATTAAGACGATACTTAGCTTATTCCACGATGTGGATGGAGACTTCCACGGCTGAATTCTCTCCACGAGAAAATCAAGTCCATTCAATCTCTGGAGAACTTAAGGGCTCTTAACAGAAAGGTGATCAGAACCCAGTCCCTTGACGATTTCAGTGAACTCGTAAACAGAGCAGCACAATAATACCAATAAACATTTCCCATCCATATAAGGTCACACTGTCATGGTGTGACCTTTTTTTTGTCCTTCCAAATAATCTTCCTGAATCGATTATTTTTGCCGATTCCAAATAATAAAGCAGCATATCACATTCACCAATCCTGGTCAGGCACACGATCTGCGAGATGATGATGGAGAAGTTACATCAATTCGTTTTGGCAATCTGGATAAGCCCAGGAAGGTGATGAATCTTGGTACTACAAACAACGATGTAGAATTGAATGGTACGATTCAGGCCGCAACCGTTAACATAGACGGCTCTGAGATGCTTGGAACGCTTACAGATGGTGGCAATCAGATCGAAATTAGTGCAACCAAAGCTACTATCACAGGACCTGATACCTATACGGCACTGCTTAATGTAACAGCCCAAGAGGTCAAATTCACTGGCGGTACTGGTGATGATAAGATTACAGTTGAAGGTACTGTTTCTGATGCTGACTACACTAACGGTGCAAAGCTAGACATCGATACAGGGCTTGGTGATGATATTATATACCTTAATGGCGTAACTGCACTTTCAGGCTCTAAGATTGTTGGTGGTGCTACAAAAGATATTATTAGAGTAATGGCAGACATTAATCTTGCTAAAGCTACAATCAGCAACATTGATAATATTATTGCTGAAGGCGTTGAATTGACAATGTCTCCAGACAATGCTGATGGGCAAAGCATTATTTCAATGCTGCCTCAACCTTAATACTGACATCAGGAACCATGCAGCATTTGCAGGCTCATAAGTTGCAAAATTTAGAAATTGCAGGTGATACCACTATTAATCATATTGTTTATGATGACACAAAACATGCCGTCACTGATTTCGATATCAAAGTACAAGAAGGTGCAAGCCTCTATGTTGACAGGTTGAACCATGATGATGTTACAGACCTAAACATTAATCTCGGTAAGGATGCCAGCTTTGAAGGGCCTATCGCCAGTAAATCTACTGCTGAAGATCTCACAGACGTAACTGTAGTAGGAGATGCTACTTCAGAACTGCACATGAGGTTTACCTCTGAAGGAGCGAATAAGCTAGCAGATGTTGGTAGTAAGATCGACCTGACAGCTATGAACGGTGAATCTGAACTCAGGTTCTATGATAATTTGCTCCCTGAGGATAAAGCATGGGCTGGCAATATTAAAGTTGATCTTGGAGCTGGTGGAACTACTACCATAGCTTTTGCAGGAGCCTTTGGAACTTCTCAGATAGACATCGAGAATTTCACCGCAGGTGCTGGTGAGGATGTAGATGTACTGGACTTCACAGCCATCGTAGCACCTGGCCTAAATGGTACTGTAGATGACGCTACCGGATCACAGGTAATCGCTGCTGATCAGACATGGGTAGTTAATTATCAAGATGGTGCTATTACTGCGAAAGACTTTGCTGGTGCAGACTTTGCAGAGCTTTTCCATGCAACTGATGGCTATTTCCTTGATGGAAGTGCTCTTGCTGATGGTGAACAGATTATTGTTGCAGTTCAGGGTGATGACCGGACAGAGTTATACCTTGCTACCAACTCAGGTGGAACAGCATTTGATGCTGATGATATTGTTTTGATTGGAACACTTGATATTACACAAGCTAATATGTTGCACGGCGACAATATCGTTTAAAGCCCAACCTGTAAGAACCAAGGCAGAGCCCCATTAGGCTCCCTTAACTAAAACCAAAGCCCCGCTCCTCAATTTGAGGGGCGGGGTTTTTTCATTACAAGGACTCCATACATGCCAAACTACACCCCAATATCCAAAGAAACACACGCCAATCAATACTGGCAAAGATTTACAGATTATCATTTTGCAAACCAGATCCCCACAGCCCAAATAGTTGCAGCGGAGTTAGGCCAGGCGGTACGTTCATTGCCTCTAGCCTTCCTGAAGCAGCAAGAAAACTTTACGCTGACAGCTGTAATGGGCTTAGACCCCAGTTTGAATCTCTATGTAGCCCATGATGGAAGGTGGCTGGGCGGGTATGTACCCTCAATCTTCAGGGGCTATCCCTTCAGACTGCTTAGAGCCCAGGAAAGAGAAGATCATATCTTATGCGTGGATCAAGACTCAGGGTTGATCAGTGATGATCCAAGTGGCGAGCCATTATTTGATAGTAGTGGAGAACTTTCCCAACCAGTAAGAAACGTTCTCAACTTTCTCTCCCAGGTAGAACAAAACCGTACCGTAACAGACCTTGCTGTATCAGAATTAGCAGAAGCAGGGCTGATTACCGAATGGCCTTTGAAAGTAAAGGCAGGCGAAGAA
>PWYO01000348.1 GCA_003567835.1 Actinomycetota bacterium
AATATTTTTCCAGCAGGTTTTCCATTTCCAGCTCCAGCCTGGTTTTAAGATTGGAGATCGTTTCCAGGTCTTTGGCTGGATAATCCATCATGGGCGGGCCCACATGGATGCCCCGCAACCCCAATGCCTCCTTAAACCCTTGGGGGAAATTAACTGATTTCATCTCCCGTATCAGCGGCAGCA
Organism: Actinomycetota bacterium; assembly: GCA_003567835.1. Classification (GTDB taxonomy): domain Bacteria; phylum Actinomycetota; class Humimicrobiia; order Humimicrobiales; family Humimicrobiaceae; genus Halolacustris; species Halolacustris primus. The sequence goes on from PWYO01000348.1 coordinate 184, forward strand.
CCGCAAACTGTAGGTTGTAGGCATGCTGTATGTTCTGATTCTGAAAATTCTTAAAAATGTTTACCATAAATTCAGGCATAATCCCTGCAGTGGCAGTCATGCAGCCTTTGCCTCCCATCATCAAGGCGGGAAGCATAATCTCTTCTGCGCCCACCAGCACCCTAAAATCAGGGTCCACCTTTCTGGTCATCTCCAATAGATTCATCACATTGACCATATTGCCCGAAGATTCCTTTATGCCCACCACATTGGGCATATTGCACAGGCTTTCTGCCATCTGAGGGGTTACCTCATTGGCAAAGAAGGGTATATTATACAAAAAGATGGGTATATTGACATTTTCTGCTACCTTTCGCAGGTGTCCCTCTACCACTTCTTTGGTGTTCTGGAAAAAATAGGGCCCGTGAAGGACCACCCCTGCACAACCCTTCTGTTGTGCATAGTTGGCGATCTCAATAGACTTGTGGTAACAAGTTGCGCCTGAGCCGGGGATAACCGGAACCCTTCCCCCTGCTTCATCTACCACGATGTCTATTAAAAACTTTCTTTCCCCCATGTCCATATGGGTATATTCTCCGCAGGAGGCAACCGGAAACAGGCCGTCCACGCCTTTATCGATTAAAAAATTGACAAATTTCCTTACCTCTATTTCATTGATTTTGCCCTGCTCATCAAAGGGGGTTAGCATGGCTACAATTACACCTTCTGGAATATCCATAAATCGATGCTCCTTTCTATGGGTTGACCACATTCTGTGGGCTGCTATCTTTTAATACTTTTACAATATTCTGGGCGGTTTTATATTTAAGCGCCTGGATAGAAGACTCCGAGTAAAATGCGGCATGGGGGGTCACCATGACATTGTCTAGTTTGACCAGCTCATTGTCCATGCCCGGGGGTTCCTGCTCCAGCACATCCAGCCCGGCTCCTGCTATATGGCCGCTTTTTAAGGCCTGGTAGAGCTCAGCGGTATTGATAATGGCTCCCCGTGAGGTATTTACCATAAAGGAAGTGGGCTTCATAAGCTGAAATTCCCTTAGCCCAAACATATGGTGCGTGGACTCATTTAAGGGACAGTAGATGGATATAAAATCGCTGTTATGCAGTATTTGATAAAAACTGGCCATTTCCAGCTGGTAGCGCTCCCTGACATCTTCATCGATATAGGGGTCATATACCAGGACCTTGCCGAACAGGGGCGCAACCTTGGGATAAAGGTTCTGGGGAATCTTTCCAAATCCTATGAGACCCAAAACCTGTTTTTTAAAATTAAAGACCGGTTGAGCGGTGCCCACCGCATCCCAAACACCCTGTTTTACGGCATTGGTTAGGGCCACCACTTTCCTGCCCAGGGCCATGATCAGGGCCAGGCTGTGGTCTGCCACCTCATCCTGGCAGTAATCAGGGACATTGCATACTTTGATGCCCATCTTGGAAGCTTGGTCCACGTCAATGGTATCCACCCCGATGCCGTATCTGGAAATGACCTTGCAATGCTCCATGTTGGCCAGTACCTTTTCGGTAATGGGCGCATATTGGACGATGAGCCCATCTGCCTGGGCGCATTGCTGTGCCAAAGTTTTTTCATCCTGTGACTGCAGTTCAATAATATCGCAGTCCAGGCTGCCCAGGACTTCTTTTTCTATATTGATATCTTCAAAGTCGTAATCGGTAAAAACGACCTTTAGACGGTTATCCTCCATTTACACCAGTCCTTGTATAAGAGTTAACTCTTCACTGAAAAAAGCAAACATTACTATAACCATTTGCGTCAGAAATATCAACCAGGAAAAGCCGGAACCGGCTTTCCCTGGTAATGGTCTTGCTTAGAAATTGTAGTAATTTCCTTCTTCACCCAAAAAGAGCACATTGTTTTTGCATTTCAAATATTCCATAAGTCCTACAATGCCGCCTTCTCTGCCCAAACCGCTAAGTTTATTGCCGCCATAGGAAGCTTCAATTTTTGACATAACATTGGTGTTCATCCATACAATGCCGGCATCAAATGTTCTGGTGGCAGTGATTAGTTTCCTTACATTTTCGCTCCAAACGGTAGCACCCAGTCCGTAAACAGTATCATTGGCAAGCTCTAATGCCTGCTCAAAGTTCTTATATTTCATAACAGTCACCACTGGCCCGAATATTTCTTCCTGGACGCATTCCATCTTGTTGTCATCTACTTCCAGTACCGTAGGCGGATAAAAATAGCCTTTGTCCAGTGGAGGATCGGTAAGTCTTTTACCGCCGCAGAGAAGCTTGGCGCCATCTTTTACGGCTCTGTCTACAAAACCTTGGACCGTTTTGTACTGGTTTTGATCAATGAGGGACCCCATCCTGGTCTCCGGGTCCATAATGTCCCCGATCTTCATGCTGTTGCATCTTTTCACCAGTAGGTCAACAAATGCATCATAGATTTCTTCATGGGCATAAAGCCTGGTTGATGCACAGCATACCTCTCCCTGCATAAAGCAGAAACCCAGTATAAGGGAGTTGACCGCATCGCTTAACCTGCAATCTGCTTCAGCAATAAAGGGACCTTTTCCCCCCAGTTCCAGCAATACTTTTTTAAGGTTGGATTCTGCAGCAGCCTGCATGCATCTTCTTCCCACTTCAGTGGAGCCGGTAAAGGAAATCATATCGATGTCTTCATGGACCAGCATAGCTTCTCCGGTTATGCTTCCTGAGCCTGAAATGACATTGAGGACACCTGGCGGATATCCTGCTTCCAGGAAAATTTCTCCCAGGATCTGGCAGGTAATTGGGGCCATTGAAGAGGCCTTCAGCACCACCGTATTACCCGCAGAAAGTGCCGGGCAAATGGTTCTGGTGGCAATGTGGATCGGAAAGTTCCAGGGTATAATGGAACCCACCACACCATAAGGCTCCCAGGTTTCATAACAAAGGGTATCCCCTCCGGCAATGGGCACTTCATCGCCCCGAATTTGTCTGGCCTGGTTTGAAAAATACTCCATGGCCATGAATGCATAAGGGAGGTCCGTATTGACGGTTTCATGGATAGGTTTTCCTACATCTTTTGCTTCCCAATCGGCCAGTTCACGATGCCTTTTTTTCATGATCTCTACCGCTTTTAACATCAGGTCTGCGCGTTCATCTCCACTCATGGCAGACCATTTGGGGGCTGCGGCTCTTGCTGCAGCCACTGCATCATCAACGTCTTTTGTGCCGGCCAGAGGCAGCTGGGCAAGCTCTTCTCCGGTGGCTGGACACTGGGAGATAAACGTTTTCCCGTTTTCAGCATCAACCCACTCATTATTGATAAATAATTTGAATTCTTTCATGCTTCCTCCTGCTTTTTAATGATTTATTTTTGTGCAATAAATGGAATTTGCATCAGTTTTGCAAATTCTTGCAGTTCATCCAGGATGTTTCCATAAACAATGCCATTATGGTGCGGTATGCCATGTTCCATAAGTGATTCGACAAATTCAATATTCCCGCCGTCCATTTGTATAAACAGATTGCTTCCCTTTAAAAAGGATTTTGATTCCACCACTTTCCCAACACCTGCATGAAGACTGTATTGTCCCTTTATGGAATTGAGCCTGCAAACCGTAGCCACACCGCTTTTCATGGTGGCGGTTTGCGCAAGCCCTCCAAAAACCTGCTCAATTTTTGGCTTATCAGGGGAAAGATTATAAGGGGCATTGCCGCAATGCCAGAAAAGAAGCGCATCCGGATCCTCAACAATATTGACAAAATCAGCAAACCAGGGCGTTGACCCAGCCAATACGTATTGGAGCATTAAGGTAAGGGAGCCGTCAACGTCACATTCGCAGCTGGCCATGACTCCTTCTGCATTGCACCGTCCATTGGCCGGACAGATGGGCATCTGTTTTATATCTCTTAATTCCGGCCAGCAATCCGGCGCATAGGATTGAAGATTTCTTTGTTCAGCCACTTTTTTTACCGCCAAATATACCCTGGATATGCCCCTTGACTGCTCAAGGTCATCGGGAGCAATGTTAAATATTTCTTTCTGTTTTTCCAGATCCTGGTCAATGTCTGCATCGGTAATACCTTCAATGACCTGATTGAAATCAGACATGGAAACTTTGGTAATGGTGGTTCCAAATTTCTGCTTCACAGCCAGTTCATCAAAATCAGAGATCTCAAATCCGTCCGGCCGCATGCCGATTACACCAATTGTAGCCTCTCTTAGATAGGCAATTGCTTGTACTGATTTTATAAATTTTTCCACATTTTTGGCAGGTTTTCCGCTTTGAGCATTACCATATGCAAAAGAAAACGTACGATCAAAGTTTTTAAAAATTGTGCCTGCGGGCATTACCCCTACCATGGAACCGGTAAAATTGTGCTTGCTGATGGCAAATTCCTCAATTCCCCATATCAAAAAGGGGCAGTCCATATTGCGGATGAGCTCTACTGAAACGTCTCCAGTTGAAAATGTGCCATTAAAAATTACTATGCCATCCACATGGGATGACCTGAATTGATGCCAGGCTTCCCTGGCCAGGTTTCTTGCACTCATGGGTTTGGGATACTCCACGATCTCTGCACCCATATCTGCAAGCATTTGCTTGGCGTCTTTGGCATACTGTGAAGCTGTTTTTAGATCTTCTTCATCCAGAAAATCCAGCGCAAGATTCACAAAGCCAATTTTTACTTTCCTGAAATTTACTGGCATATTGTCCCCTTCCTATACGGTTATTATATGACCCTATGTTTTCTGATTTTGTTTTACCAGATTAACCAGTGCTTCAGCCTTATGGATATCTTCTTTTACTTGGAATATATGGTTTCTTAAAGCTTTCTCGGCGCCTTGAACATCCTTATTTTTGATCTTATTGTAAATTTCATTGTGCCATTTCATTCCCCTGATGGTCGAACCGGGCACTTTAGCAGTTTCTTTGATTCCCCCCATAAACATCTCAAAGATAAAATTGAATATGCTGATTAATATTTTATTTTTGGTACAGCTAAAAAGGGTTTTGTGAAATTCGTAGTCTTCATAATAGTAGAGGTCTATTTTATTTTCTTTGAGGTAAGTCTTGCTGTTTTTAAGATGGCTATGAAGTTTTTCAATATCACCGGGTGTGGCCTTGTGCACCGCTTCTCTGATGGCTGCTGTTTCCAGAATAAGCCTGACATTGATTAAATCTAAAAGATCTCCCTGTTTGATGGACAGCTGCACATTTGCCGGATTGATAATAGATTGTAGGGAAAGTTCGGATACAAATGCACCTTTGCCTGGCTTAATACGAATGATATTGGCAAGACTCAGAGCTTGCAGTGCTTCTCTTACACAGCTTCTTCCAATTCTAAAATCTTTTGCCAGTGCTCTTTGGGACGGGATTGGGTCTCCCGGTTTGAGCTCTCCATTTTTAATTTGCAGGATAAGCGCATCAATGACTTTTTGTACCACACTTTTGTGCTTAACCCTGTCCAAATCAGAAATCATGGTATTTATCTAAATCCTTAAGTTGGCATGAGCAACTGCTGCAATAACTGGTCATACCAGTTATTGTAATCTATATGGAAGTCCTTTGTCAAAAAAAAATTATTTTATAGAAACAAAGCATCACGGTTGGGACCGAATGCCTAAGTGTTTGCCTAGGCCCTGCCTAGTATGGCTTATAAAACAGTACCGTACCAGCACCTATTGCTTCCTATTTTTTGTAAAGAGGGCCCTGTCAGTGATTTGTGCAATACAGTTTTTTTAAGTTTTATAGGCTCATTGCTGTTGGCCTACCAACCTAAATCATTTCTATTGTAGACCCATTTGGGTTTCCGGTTGCTCAGCACATCGATTACCCCCTGGGCAGCATGAACGGCCATTCTGGAGGCGCTTTCTTGGGTCAACGCTGCAGAATGGGGGCTTAAAATTACTTTTTTCAGTCCCAACAGCGGGTTATTTGGTGCTGGAGGCTCATTTTCAAATACATCCAGAGCCGCGCCGCTTATCTTCCCTTGACTGATGCACTCGGCCAAAGCCTGCTCATCTATGATACCTCCTCTGGAAGTATTGATGATATATGCGCTTTTCTTCATCAGGGAGAGAAGCTCCTGGTCTACAAGATGATGGTTTTTTTTGCTGTAGGGTATATGCAGGGAAATGAAATCAGATTTTTGGAAAACTTCCTGAATGGTGTCTGCCAGCACAAAAGGAAAATCAACGGAAATATTTTTGGACAAATAGGGGTCATAGGCCATGATTGGCATATCCAAAGCATTGCTGCAAATCTTTGCAGCAGCTCTTCCGATTTTACCAAAGCCTACCAGCCCCAGTGTTTTTCCTGAAATATCCACGGTTGTATACTGATTCCGGATCTGCCAGTTGCCCTCTCTTACCCCTGCGTCCATTTTTTGGAGGTCTTTTGCCATAGCCAGCATAAAGCCAAGTGCATGCTCTGCTACGGTTTTGGTGTTTGCTTCAGGGGCGTTGCATACGGGTATGCTTTTCTCTGAAGCAGCCCGTACATCAACATTGTCCACACCCGCTCCGGTACGGCCGATTACTTTCAATTGCTTTGCAGCATATATGGATTCTCTGCTTAATCGGGTCGCAGTTCTTACGATAATCCCGTCTGCATGGGTTATATGGTCCCTTACCACTTCATCTTCCGGGGAGGGGGATATGATGATCTCAAAACCCTTTTTTCGCAGCAGTTCCATTGCATGGGGATGGATTTTTTGGCCCAGCAGTACTTTCATCCTAGATCAACCCTTTTTGTTTGAAAAAATCAGCCATTTCTTTTTTTTGCTTTTGGTTTAAAGGCTTAAGAGGCCTTCGGGGTTCCCCGCCATAATAGCCGCAGAGGCTGGCCGCATTTTTTACCCCGCTGACTGCATTGGCCCCGGACACCTTGCTGTTTATCTGGAATAAATCCATGTGCAGGTCTTTGGCCTCCTGGATTTTTTCTTCTAGAAAAAGCGCATACAGTTTACAGCATAACTGGGGGATGGCATTTGCCAAAGATATAATCCCTCCTACTGCGCCGCAAAGCAGCCCGGTAAAAAAGAAATTTACAGAACCTGCCAATACATGAAAATTTGCAATATCTCTGGTTGCGCTCAGGTATCCCATAAGTCCGGCCTTGGAGCTGTCTTTCATGCCCGCTATACGGGGATGGGCGGCTAGTTTTTTCACCGCTTTGGGTGAAATGTTTACCCCCCCTGTAAAACCGGGTGCATTATAGATTAAAAGAGGAATCCCTATATTGTCAGCAATTTCAGTGTAATAGCTGATCAGCACCTCATCATTGATGATTTTTTTAAAATAACTTGGGGTCAATACACTGACAAAATCAACACCAATTGACTCAGCCTGCCTGCTCAGGGCGATGGTTTCCTTGGTGGACTCGCAACCGGTGCCTGCCATGATGATTTTATCGCCTTTATGTTTGCAAAAAACCTCCAGCAGCTTTAGCTGCTCATCTCTGGTCAGACTTTTGTATTCCCCATTGGAGCCCAGGGCAAGGTGGCCGGTAATCGGAGACTGATTGAGCTTCTTTACGTTTTCCTTCAGCCTGTCATAGGCGATGTGCTCATCCTTAAATGGGGTAATGGTGGGCACAAATACCCCGCTCAGCTTTTCTTTCATTCTTCCTCCTTTAAGCTTATATGAATTTCTTCCAGTTGCCTTTGGGTGACCCCAGATGGGGAGTCGGTAAGCATGCAAACTGCAGACTGGGTCTTGGGAAAGGCGATAACATCCCGGATATTGGTCAAACTGCCCAAAATCATCACCAGCCGGTCCAGCCCCAGGGCAATTCCCCCATGCGGAGGTATGCCGTATTCCAGGGATTTTATAAAAAACCCAAAATTTTGCTCAATCATGGGATCCGTAAAATTTAACAGCTTAAATATTTGTTTTTGTATGGCAATATCATCGATCCTCATGGAGCCCCCGCCGATCTCTTCCCCGTTTAATACAATATCATAGGCTTGAGATTTCACCTTTAAGGGTGCATCTTGAAGCCAGGAGATGGTTTCAGGGCTGGGGCTGGTAAAGGGATGATGCATGGGTGAGAGGCAGTTGTTTTTCTGGTCCCACTCAAACAGGGGAAAATCATAGATCCATAGGGGCTTAAAGCCCTCCCGTATCAGGTTGAGCTTTTGGGCCAACTGTTTTCGTATGGCCCCCAGGGCATTACAGGTTGTTTTAAAATTGTCGGCCACAATCAACACCAGGCTGCCTTCCTTTAATCGAAGCTGCTCAACCATGGCTTGTATTTCGTTTTTGCCCAGAAACTTGGACACCGGGGATTGAAAATCCCGGTTGCTGTCTATCTTTCCCCAGATGAGCCCCCCGGCACCATAACTTTTTGCCATTTCTACCAGCTGGTCAAGATCTTTTCTGCTGAACTGGTGGGCGCTGTCGCAGGCCAAGCATTTTATACAGCCATTTTTCTGCAGCACTTTTTGAAAAATTTTAAACCCTGTGTCTTTAAACAGTGATGAAAGGTCCTGTATGGGCAACCCAAAACGCAGGTCCGGTTTATCCGTGCCGTATGTTTCCATGCTCTGCTGCCAAGTCATTTTTTCAAAAGGGGTTTGCATGTCTATGCCTATGCTGTTTTTAAATACCGCCGCCAGGAGTCCTTCAATGGTGGCCATGATATCGTCAGCATTTACAAAGGTCATCTCCATGTCAATCTGGGTAAATTCAGGCTGCCTGTCTGCCCTCAGGTCTTCATCCCGAAAACAGCGTGCGATCTGATAGACCCTGTCAAAACCTGAAAACATCAGCGTCTGCTTAAAAAGCTGGGGTGATTGGGGAAGCGCATAGAATTTTTTAGGGTTCAGCCTGGAAGGCACCAGAAAATCACGAGCGCCTTCAGGCGTGCTTTTGGCCAGTATGGGCGTTTCGATTTCCAAAAAACCCTTGCTGTTTAAATAATTTCTTGTCTGGGCAGTTACATGGTGTCTGAGCCGCAGGTTTTTCTGCATCTGATCTGTTCTAAGATCCATATAGCGGTACCTGAGCCTGGTCATTTCTTCAACTTTTTCTCTTTCATGCAGAAGAAAGGGGGGCGTTTTTGCGCTGTTTAAGACCTGCATAGCTTCTACAGACACTTCAATTTGTCCTGTTTTTAAGTCTTGGTTGATGGTTTCCGGGCTTCTTTTGTTTACTGTTCCGGTTATTTTTAAAACATACTCTGCTCTGCATGTTTTAGCCAGGCGGTATGCTTCACTGTTCAGCGCAGGGTCAAATACCAGCTGCACGATGCCTGTAAAATCCCGCAAATCAATAAAGATGAGCTTGCCGTGGTCCCTTCTATTGTTTACCCAGCCGCATAAGCTGACTTCCCGGCCCACAAAACTTGTGTCCATCTGCCCACAAAGATTGGTTCTGTGCGCGGTCTTGTGGGCCTCATAATTGGTATTTTTGCTGATGTCAAAAGGCATGTCTAATTTCCTCTCAGTAATGCTAATATTGTATCCTTTTCATTCTTCCAGTCAAACGCATGCTGCTTGAATTTTTGCATATCTTTTATGCTCACCCGGCAATTTTTAAACTCCTCTTCTCCGATAATGGCTACAAAATCATAATGATGCTTCTGTGCCCATTTGAGTTCTTTGGAAATGTTTTTGATATTAAAATTGGTATCGCATATACATTCTTTTCTAAAAAATTGCAGCAGCTCTAACAGATACTCGGAATATTGCTGGTCCATGGAAATCAAATAAAGGCTTTTTAGTTCTCTGGATGCGGAGGGTTTAATGCCCAGCTGCTGCATCAGCAGGCTGGTCCTGTCCAGTCCTATCGCAAACCCAATGGCAGGCAAGTCCGGGCCTCCAAACTGTTTGACCAGATCATCATAGCGCCCGCCGCCCCCCAGGGCATTCTGGGCACTGTCCAGAGCGGTAGACACCACTTCAAACACAGTCCTGCTGTAGTAGTCAAAACCGCGAACCAGGCTGTGGTCAATCTGGCAGTTGATGCCCAAAATTTTGATATACCGGCGCACCTTCTCAAAATGGTCCCTGCAGCTGCTGCAAAGGTGTTGGGATATCTTGGGACTGTCCTCTATGGCATGCCGGCAGCTTTGTCTTTTGCAGTCAAAGACCCGCAAGGGATTGGTATCCAGCCTGTGGCGGCATTCAGGGCAAAGTTTTTCCTGGTGGTGGTGAAGGAATTCCTGAAATTTTTGCGTATAGCTTTTTCTGCATAATGTGCATCCCATGCTGTTTATAAGCAGTACCAGGTCCTTAAAACCCAGACTGGAAAACAGGTCGCTGATCAGCCAGATCATCTCTGCATCCATTAAAGGATTGGCGCTGCCAATGGCTTCTGCGCCCAGCTGGAAAAATTCCCGCATTCTCCCTTTCTGCGGCCTTTCATACCGAAACATATTGCCGGCATAAAACAATTTTATAGGCAGATTTTGCGCATACAGCTTGTTTTCAACCACCGCTCTGACCACACCCGCAGTGCCTTCGGGCCGCAAGGTCAAAGACCTTTGCTTTTTATCATAAAACGTATACATTTCCTTCTGCACAATATCGGTGGCTTGACCAATGCTGCGGGAAAAAACTTCAGTATGCTCGAAAGCAGGGGTGACAATAGGGTCGTAGCAGAAACGGTTAAACAATTTCTTTGACTTTTCAAGAATAAAATTCCTGTAGGTGAGCTCTTTTCCGTATAGATCAGCAGTGCCCCTTGGAGAGTTTAGTACCAAAACAAATCACTGATCCTTACCTAGAAAGTCATCGCTTAGATAATAATTGGCGTCCAATTCATGCCCGAGCACGGTCTGCTGGCCGTGTCCGGGATATAGGTTCAGATTTTTATCCATTTTTCTTATCTTAGTTAAAGATTTTTTGATCTCTGCCAAGTTGCCTCCGGGCAAATCAGTCCTGCCAACGGCTCCCTGAAACAATAGGTCTCCGCAAAACAGGTATGCCCCGGCTTTGATGGTCACACTACCCGGGGTATGGCCCGGGGTATGGAAAATTTCCAGTCCCAGGTCAGAAAGACGGGACTTTGTGTTTTGGTCAATAAGCTGGTATGCGGATATAGAAAAAAGGCTGCCCCCAAAAGCTGCAGACATATTGATCTCCGGATTGGTTACGGTGTCCTTTTCCAGGGGATGGATATAAAAAGGAATCTCGTATTGGCCGGCCACCTCGGGCACAGCCCCGATATGGTCGTAGTGGCCGTGGGTGTTTACCACCATCAGGGGATTGATTCTCTTGCTTTCCAGATATTCTATTATTTTCTGTCCGTCTGCGCCGGGATCGATGATGATGCATTTGGCGTCAAACTGAAGTATGTAGCAATTGACCCCAAAAAAGCCCAGCTGAAGTGTTTTAATTTCCAAATCTACTTTCTAGGTACGATTCTAAAAACATCATAGATAGAATCTATTTGTCTAAGGTTTTTAATAACATCCTTTAATAT
>PWYO01000211.1 GCA_003567835.1 Actinomycetota bacterium
ACGGCGTGGAGCACCTGGCGGTTATTGAGGGAAATGCCAATATCAGAAAGCTTGAACCCCGCATAGCAGCACAGGTATGCGCATCGCTTTTTGCCCAGGATGCCTGTATTGTGTCCCCATATGGGGCGGCAATTGCCCTGTATGAAAATGCCAGGGCCAACGGCATTTTCTTTTTATTTGATTTTGAAGTAAGCAGGATTGAGCAGGGTGACAATTTTTTACTGTTCTCAGATGATGCAGTGCTGGAAGCCAGGTATGTTGTCAATGCTGCCGGCCTTTATGCGCATCGTATCGCCCAGATGATCGGAGACTGCAGCTTGAGCATGAACGGTATTCGGGGCGAGTACCTCCTGCTGGACCGGGCAGCTGCAGGTTATGTGCAAAAGATCAATTTTCCTGTTACAGAAGGCAGCAAAAAAAAATCCAAAGGGATTCTGATTACCCCTACTGTGGGAGACAATATTTTATTGGGTCCCACATATGTCCCTAGTTCTACAGAAGATGTTTCCACTTCCAAAGACGGCCTTAGGGAAATAAAAGCCAAAGCCAAAAGCTATTTTGACCAAATCCCATTTGGCCAGGTCATTACCTCTTTTGCGGGAATCCGGGCAGTGTCGGATTCCAATGACTTTATCATTTCACATTCTGAGATCAATGCTCGTTTTATCCATATCGGAGGGATCCAGTCTCCGGGACTGACCTGCGCCTTTTCCATATCCGAGATGGCCATAGGCCTTCTAAAAGAGGCTGGAGCCAGGCTGGAAGCCAACCGGCATTTTAAACCTTATAGAAAATCCATCATGAAGCTAGACCAGCAAGATTATATGGCCAATACCAGCCTGTGGTCTGAAAACCAAAATTATGGAAGGATTGTATGCAGATGTGAAAAGATTACCGAAGCCGAAATCGTGGAAGCGGTGGCCAGGGGGGCAAAGACCTTAGACGGAGTTAAGTTTAGGACCAGGGCTCAGATGGGCAGGTGCCAGGGCGGGTACTGCAGCCTGAGGATTATGCATATTTTGGCCAGGGAATTGAAGATTCCCCTTGAAGCGGTAACCAAGAACGGCAAAAGGTCTTCCTTGGCAACCGGAAGGGTGCAATGAATAAACACTATGATCTGATGGTTATCGGAGCGGGGCCTGCCGGTCTTGCTGCTGCCTATAAAGCATCCCAGCTGGGGGTCAAGAAAATTGTTCTAATAGAGCGGGAGCCTTTCCTGGGGGGCATACTTGGCCAATGCATACATGCAGGTTTTGGACTCAAAGAATTTAAAAAAGAGCTGACCGGACCTGAATATGCACAAATATTCATCGATAGGGTAAGGGCGCAAAATATTGACATTAAGCTGGACACCATGGCCCTGGCCATAGACAGCCAGAGACAAGCAGTCCTTTCCAGCAAAAAAGAAGGTATTTACAAACTAGGAGCAAAAGCGGTAATCCTCGGCTTGGGCTGCAGGGAAAGGACCAGAGGCGCCATTGGCATTCCCGGGACCAGGCCTGCGGGCATCTATACTGCAGGTGTGGTCCAGCGGATGATCAATATAGAGGGTTATCTGCCTGGAAAAAAAGCGGTGGTCCTGGGCTCGGGTGACATCGGGCTGATTATGGCCCGGCGGCTAACCCTGGAGGGGTGCAAAGTAGAAGGTGTTTTTGAGATTATGCCTTTTTCTACAGGGCTCAACAGGAATATTGCACAATGCTTGGAAGATTTTCATATACCCCTTTACCTTAATACCACGGTTAGCCGCATATATGGAAACAGAAGGCTGGAAGCAGTTGAAGTATCCGGCAAGGGCATGAAATCTGCAAAAACCATTGACTGCGATACTCTGCTTCTTTCAGTGGGGCTTATACCTGAAAATGAGCTGTCCCGATCTGGGGGTATAGATATCGATGAAGCCAGTGGAGGTCCGGTGGTGGATCAGGATTTCTCTACCTCTAAGGAAGGGTTCTTCTCTTGCGGGAATTCACTTTTTGTGAATGATCTGGCCGATGATGTAACCCAGGATGCTTATACTGCAGCCCAATCAGCAGTTGACTATATCCGGGGCCGGGCACCGGGAAAAGATTTATGGTCTGTAAAAAAAGGCAAAGGAATTCTCCAAGTGGTGCCCCAGAAACTAATCAAGGGCAAAGACGTGGTGTTTAAAATAAGGGTAAAAGAGCCTTATGAGAAAGCCCAAATAAGCTTGAGGGGGACAAATCTAGCCCGGGTCAAGAAGTATCTCAGTCCGGGTGAGCTGGTGTTTTTTAGGATTAAGGCCATAGATTTGGAAAAATGCAATCTGCATCATGCGCAAAATTTGATTTTAGATATCCATAAAAAATGAAACAAAAAACAATTACTTGTATTACCTGCCCTGCAGGATGCCGGCTCAAAGTTCGCTACAGGGGCGGGAAAATAATGGGGGTTTCCCAGAATAAATGCAAAAAGGGCGTCGATTTTGCCCGCAAAGAAATACTAAATCCTACCCGAATCCTTACCACCACCATCGGCATTCAATCGAAGCAGGTCAAAAGACTGGCGGTAAGGACCAGAACTGCTGCGCCTAAGCATAAGATTGC
>PWYO01000038.1 GCA_003567835.1 Actinomycetota bacterium
GCTTGCTTAGAGCAGGCCAGCACCGCAAACAGGGTACCCGGTGCTACCGTTCATCTTGTTTGTGGGGGTATCCCTGATACATCCACTCGATAATCCCCCCGCCCCCTATTTCATAAACAGAGCCATACCCATGGTCTGCCAGGACCTTGGCCGCATAGGCGCTTCTGGAACAGCCTTCACCGTCGCAATAGACCACCACATATCGGTCGGCGGGGATCTCATCCAGCCTCTGGGCTATTTCCCGTGCGGGAATATGCACAGCGCCTTCGATGTGCCCGCTTGCATATTCCGCTTGGCTCCGGACATCAATAAAAAGGACCTTTTCCGCATGCTGGCTATACAATGCATAGGCTTGGTCCACACTGATGACCTCGAAGTCCTGCGCCTGGTGGGATACGGACCCAGGCGCATCACCGGGTTCTTCCGCCTGGGCAGCAGGCGCCTGGCAGCCTTTAAACATGGCCGCTATAAACAATAGGGCAAAAGTTATGTTGAGCACTTTGTTCATAATCGGTTAAAATTGGAGACAATAAGGTAGATCCCTAAAAATAATAATATAATCCCAGCAATCAGTCTATAGGTTTTCCGTTTTTTCTGTATCAAAAACCGCTGGATTTTTTTCAGGGGCAGGCCCCAGTAAAACACCCCCAAAATCACCAGCAAAGGGGCTATGAACAGCACATTGTATAAGAGCAGCTTGGCCCCCAGACTGGGGGTAAACCCCCCTTCCGCAATAAGGGAGAGCACCCCTATATAGATGGCGCCGCTGCAGGTGGCCTCAAAAATGCTGACCAAAATCCCCATGGTCAGCATAGACAGAATGGTGGCTTTCTGTATATTGTTCTCGATGGCTGTTTTTACAGGGGCAGGAATGCCCAAACTGGGCCCTTTGCCGTACCAGAAAAAATCTTTTATGCTGAGCAGGCCGGCGATGGCCAGCACAGCACCCAGGCTTACAAATACCACAGGGGGAATGGTCAGGGTGTCCATAAAGTATACATAACCCACCCCCAGGCCCAGGTATACCAGAAAGATGGTCCCAATATAGATGGCCCCATAAAGCAGCACTTTCCTCTTGTCTTTGTTCAGCATCAGGGTGCTGATCAAAAAAAGCATCACCGCTATGGCACAGGGATTGGTGGAATCAATCAATGCAGAGACCACCACCGCAGGCAGGGTGATATAAGCGGCCATGGCCTGGCTGTCCTGGTCCTGGTAGGCATCGATCAACGCCCCGGCAGGGTCCTCTTCTAAACTCCTGGCTTCTTCCAGGGCCTGGTCCAGGCCCCTGCTTATATCCTGGGCCCCGGCCAGTACGGTATGGCCCACAAATACGATGGGGATACGGAATTCAAAATCCTCTTTTTGGTACTGGTCCAATAAATAAAAAAGCAAGTTTAGGTTGTGGCTGTCCTGGCCTATTTCATAGGTTTGGATTTCAAACCCATCATCGGGGCCAAGGGACCTTTCAAGGCTATCCAGCACCTCAAAGCAGACCCCGCATTCCTGGGAATAAAAAAAATGGATGCCCTGGTTGGGGACTGCCCCATAAACTGGCTTGGCGCATACTGCAAACATGCATGCAGCCACCACCAAAACCAGTATGGTTTTTCGCACTTTGCCCATCATGTTCATCTTTCCCATGATACCATCATAGCCCCAAGTATAAAAATACGGGTTGTTTTTGGAACCAATGTTTCAAGATTCGGGCCCTCTGCAAGCCAAAGCTGGGTACCGCAAGCCGAAGGGGGTTGCCAAACAATAGCAAAGGCTCTGGGCAGAACCATCAAACAGCCTGGCGCCCCCGGATGCGCCTTTCCTGTAAAGGGCAGCTGCCCCAAGAAAGCTTCGCCCAAAGCCAAAAGCTTTCCCTTCTGCCTGCTTTATGCGCGTCGCGGCTTAAAACCTTTTTTTAAAGGTGTAAAAATTCCAACAGATGGTACACCAGAAAAGCAGGCCAGACCAGTGCTTTTAGAAAACCAAGCAGGCCTGCCCCAAAAGTAGCCGCCTGCTGGATATAGAACACAGCGGCAGCAACCAAACCCATAAAATAAACAACACCGGCAATACCTGCGCTTCCATTGTTTCGACCGCTCATGGTACTCCTCTCTATGATTTGTTTTTCTTGGCTATAGACCAAGCGAAATGATCAAAACCTGCCCCCCTATGGCCAGAGACCCGCCTAAAATTCTCCCCAGATGCAGGCGGCGGGTTTCTGATTATCGAACCAAAAAAGGCGCTGGATTCTATTATAATATCCTGGGGCAAACAGTGCCATGATTTTTAGCCCTTTTTTTGTCCCAAGGCATAGTCGACTTTGGCGCTTCTTCTGTTTTTAGGGGCTGGGGCTAGCAGCATCTCTTTTTAGGGCGAAAAACTGGGAAGAGCATCCTGTGCACCGGGATTGTTGGTCAGATTGGTCACCCCACTGCCGTCGATATCCATCATAAAGATATCCCATTGGCCATCCCGATCGGAGGTAAAGGCAATTTTGGTGCCGTCAGGCGAAAAAGAGGGCCCCCAGTCCGAGGACGCAGAGCTGTTGGTCAAGTTGACCAGCC
>PWYO01000253.1 GCA_003567835.1 Actinomycetota bacterium
GGGGTTTTTGCATGTCTTAAAAATTTTGTCGATGCCGGGTTCCATTTTTTTAATAGCGGTATTTGATTGATGGTTTCCTAGCTTCGCTTTCTTATCCTGCTCATGTATGCAGTCTACATCAGCAAGTACCTATTGGTTGTATTTACCCTAACACATAAGGGGCGTAGAATGGTTAACAGTCAAAATAATTATTGTATGCTTATAAAAGATATATATAGGATATATAATATTTACACATACAAATGTAAACCATACGGTGTTGCCATGAGAAGAATCAGCATATTTATAAGAGAGGATCAAAAAAAATTATTAGGCCAGGTTGCCAGAAATAAAAAAACTTCTTATTCGGCGTTAATCAGGGAAGCTATTGATGCCAAATTATTGACTGATTTTGGCAAAATTTCTCAAAACGAGATGATAGACAAAACCTTTGGCATTCTAAAAAACAGGTTTACCGATGAGGCTGCAAGCGAAGAGATGGTTGATGGTCTAAGGTCTCAATGGGAGCAAAGGAATGGGCGTTATAAAAAAAAGAACTGTCCTTATAGACACAGATATCATTATGGACCATCTTAGAGGCGTTGGAAATTTTGGTACCATCATTGATGACCAGTCGAATAATACCTGCCATCTCTCCGTAATTTCGATAGCGGAATTATATTCCAATCTTTTCCCAACCGAATACGAGCTTGTGGAAATGCTTCTGTCCGCACTAAAAGTAGTTAACCTGGACCCTATAATCGCCAAATTAGGCGGAAACTACAGGATGAAATTTTATAAGTCTCATGGATTAAAACTTCCGGATGCCCTTATTGCAGCCACTGCTAAAATTCATGAAGCCATGCTTATCACCAAAAATTTAAAACATTTTCCTATGGATGATATTCAGAAAATAAGACCTTATTCAATCAAAAATGGCTGCCCTTATGTACAATGAAAGCCATATTCATACCAGAGTTAGAAGCAGGAAGGCAAGAAGTCTTTTATCCAAGGCCTGCCCACAACCAGGAGCCCGGCAAACGCTCAGGCTCAATATTTTTAGTCTCCAGCTCCAAAGGGAAACCTTTGGCCTATAATAGCCATTAAAAAGGGCTGCAAACGGCTGTAAAATCCACTGCCTTTCAAGCTTTTGCAATCATTGCAGCAAAATGCTTGTGCTGCCCCCGCTTTAACAGGGCTTGCTTTCCCAGGTGTTTCAAGCTGCAGACATCCCGGCTCCATGCAAAAGATGCCAGAAGCAGATATTCTTTCGTTTCGGCTAAAAGCATAGCCAAGAGTACGATATTTTTAGGTCTCAATTGACAACCGGAGACCACTTTTATATATTGGAACCAAAATCACACAATCTTTGAGTCTTTTTATGGATGTAAGAAAAGAGCTTGAGAATTTAAACATAGGCCATGCTTATCATATGAAGCCATATCTAAGCCTTGGGCCATTGCTTCAAAAACTTGGCCGCAGGCAGAGGGTATCCATTGCCCGGGAGCTGGGCATAAGGCTGCCCACCAAGCCCTCCAAGCAGCAAGAGATTTCTGTTATGCTCCGCCATATGCTGGACCAAAAAAGAATCGAGCGCATATTGCTTATTTTAAATAAAAACGAGTTTAAACTGTTTGGCCAGCTGCTGAAAAAAGACTATATACAGAATAATGCGCTTTCTTTATGGCCCTGCATATTCATGATGGAACAGAAGATCCTTTTTTCCTTTTATGATGGAGCCAAAGTATACTTTGTGGTCCCCCAGGAGGTTAAAACCGTTTACAGGAGCCTGGATCAGAAAAAATTTAACCCAAAAAGGGCCAGGTATCAAGCGGTGCACCGGTATCTTTTTACCCTGAGCGACCTCTATGGATTTTTTGAGCGCCAAAAGCTGGTGGAGATATTTAATTGCCATAACCGCAAAAAACTTAGCCTAAAGGAATGTAACACCATTTGTGACCATCTTTGCTCCAAACACCAGGATTATTTTGCATTAAACGATTTTATGATAAGCGATTATTTTGATGAGGGAAATATAGAGGAACTAATCGACCTGTCAGAGCAAACTGCGGGCCTACCGGATTATCTGCCCACCAGGGAGGAACTCCTATCTTGGGAAGAAGGTGGGTTAGAGATGACTCCCCAGCTGTGCGCCTTGCAGGATTATATGGTTCAAAACATGGGCATCGATAAACGTACGGCTACCATTCTGGTCGAAGATATCGATATTTTGGCTGGAATGGAACTGTCTATACAGGAGGTTATCCATGAATTTGAGAAAAGAGATATTTATTTTGCCCACAGGGACCAGCTGAAGGCTATTATTCCTTTGATTGTTGACGTTTACAACCATACCAGGGTTTGGTCAAACAGGGGGCATACCTATGCAGAAATCGTAAAGCTTGCCCCCCGGTCCATTCCAGACAGGTTTACCCGGCCCATTGAGGCCAGCATCCAGGGCAAACCAGTGGCCCTGAAGGCAGCCAAGGACGAACCCTGTTTATGTGGAAGCGGGAAAAAGTATAAGCATTGCTGCTTAAGCTGAGCATATGGGAGTTTTACCTTTCTGTTCCCATAAAAAA
>PWYO01000142.1 GCA_003567835.1 Actinomycetota bacterium
CAAAGTTGAGGGTACCCTGGCAGCGGACATGGATGCACCGCACTTTAAGCATGGAACCGAGAATCTGTTTGACTCTGCTGGAAAGCCCCCCCAATTTTTGCAAAGCAAGATAAAACTGCTTAACGCCATAGAGAACCAAAGAGTGGCTACCCAAAAAGTAGTGCAGGAGATAGACCAGGCCGGTTTATTTCGTATGGAGAAGCTGACAGTGAAGAGCGGGGACCAGGCAGTGAGCAGTATTGGTGGACTCAGGATGATTGATGAGGAAAAGCTTGCTGATTGTGGTTTAGATGCTCTGAAGCTTGTCTATGCACATATATTCTCCAAGGACAACTTGCGGTATGGAGTGCTGGCAGGTAAAGATGATATTGGTGTTCGGCTCAAAGATGACGGGGTGCTGGATATTGATTGGGATGAAATAAAAATCTAACAGGCAAGGTAGTTATGATATGGATAAGTGGTTTGGGAATTTTTGGTAAAGAGGGTTTGAACCACAAAGACACAAAGGACACAAAGGAGAATGGTTTTTCTTCTGCTGGGTAAGACAGCAGAACAAAAAAGCTTCCAGCCTGACGGCTATTATCCCGCAGGGATGGCAAGCTTAATTTCTTAACTTTGTGCTGTCGTTGGTTCAAAAAAAAAGATAAGACATAACCACAAAGTCACAAAGTACACGAAGGGCAAGATTTTGCCGCTGTGGGGTTTACCACAGCACCAAAGGCTTCCTGCCTTGCAGGTAATATAAGGAGCTAACAATGTTAAAAATAAACAAAGAACATGTTTCTATGCTTATGCTTATTGAAGCCTATGCTGAAAAACATAAGGCAGAGGAAAGAATCGATCTTTTTAAAGTAAAGTATAAGCAGAATTTTTCTGAGTTTGAGAAGCATGTTTATGATAGAGAAGAAAGCTTTGAACAGTATGATGACCTTATGGAATGGAAAGCTTACGAAAATGCCTTGAATGACATTAAGCAAAGAATACATGAGCTGCAAAGTGGAAATATTCAGTTTGCTTGATAATTCACTAGTTGTCTCTTCGTACAGGATCACCGATTTCAAGACTTGGAATACAGGATCTTATATTAAGCTGGAGATCGTTATGAAAAAAGGTGATCTTTTGTATGTACGAGAATACAACGACGAGAAAGAGAGAAAGTATTCATTCCATTGGCAGGATAAGCAAGATTCATTGATTATTCGCTGGGATAATGCTCCGCACCATAATAATTTGGGCACTTTCCCTCATCATAAGCATACAGCAAATGGGATTGAGGAAAGCAATGAAATCTCTCTCGAGGATATTTTAAGATATATTGAGAAGCTTTCTCCAGATTGTTAACAAAGCTGACAAGCTTGGTTCCAAAGAAGAGCACGAAGAATGTTCTTTTTTATTTTCCACGTCAGTGCTCTCAGTGGTAAAGTATCTTGTGCTGCTTATGAGTTTATCGCTCCTGGGCTTTTCCTTCTTAAGGCGTGAGGTCAACCAGGGAGATATCCATTGCAAGAAAGAGGATATCATTCCTGGTGTGGAGGCAAGACTAAAGGTTCTGAATAAGACACTTTTAAAAGACGGGCAGGCCCTGAAACCGGGCGAAGAGATACTTAACGAGTTAAGAAACAAACTTGATGGATTTATAAACTTTACTTTACCCATGATAAAGAGACTTGGCGGGGTGAAGTGATAATCTATAAAATGGAGAGTTAAGATGCACGTATTTGCTGATGGTATTTCAAAAGTGACTTTGAGTAATGGAAATTTGAGGATATTGCTGACCCAAAGAGGAGCAGACGAGTCAACAGTAGAGGCCGGAACCCTGATTATTCCGGCGAGTCAGGTGAGTAGTATTATGAACGGTCTGGCGAACAGTCTAAGGGAGTTGGATGAGAAGCTGAAAGAGTCCAGGGAGCAGCAGACTCAGCAGTAATTGATTAAGGCCAGTAGGGGATATCTCTGCTGGATTTTTGGTCATATTTTTATGCATAACTTAAGCTATTGGGAGAAATGGCATTGTTGACCCCAGAACAATTCCAGGAATTGAAAAGAGACGTAATCAGCTCTATGGAAAGGCTATACAAAATTGTACCCCTCAATTCGCTCATGCATTCAAGGTATAGCCTGGCTCAGCCCCTTTATATTGTTGTGGAATATGGTGATGAGGAGGTAGTCGCCAGCCTGAATGAAATCGAAGCCTTTGCTTCGGCTCCAACGGAATATGAGGCCTTGGAGTTGCTTTGCGAAGAAATAGTGATGCTCTATGAAGATCTTTCTGCTGAACCGGACAAGCTTGGTAAGTTGCCTGCAAGGTGGCTTGGCTATCTGGAAGGGGTTATCCGTTGCAGGTAAAGAAG
Source organism: Actinomycetota bacterium (assembly GCA_003567835.1). Taxonomy (GTDB): domain Bacteria; phylum Actinomycetota; class Humimicrobiia; order Humimicrobiales; family Humimicrobiaceae; genus Halolacustris; species Halolacustris primus. The sequence continues at coordinate 2,352 of PWYO01000142.1, forward strand.
GCCGACATCATTTTTGCTTTTTCAGGAACCTCAGATCTTAAAACCACTTTGGGAGACCCGCCTGTTTCAAGATCCCGTTTGCTGTATGCCGGGACTTGATGGTTGAATCCACAGGGAACTTCTTGTTGGATATTGGGCTATACCAAATCTCATGATCACCCTTTCCCTGCCTTACAAAGTAACACCCCGATTTTACGAGAGCCTC
>PWYO01000245.1 GCA_003567835.1 Actinomycetota bacterium
GGCATGGGTCTTCTGGCGGCCAAATTCTGCTTTTTTGCAAAGGTCTCTGCCATAGAGGCAGTAGCCCTGGCTGGAAGCGGCCAGGGAAATATAATGGTAGAGCTTTGGTTGAGAAAATTTGGCTGTTTTTTGGTCAAAGTCTACTGCAAAACCATGCTGCTGCAATGTTTTTAAAATACCGGGATGATTGATTTTCACCCCTACTTTTTCCAGGATATTTGCCGAGGCATCCTTGATCTTTTCCAGCTGGATGGGCTCCAGAATTTCCAAAGGTTTCAATTTGCTGATGATGGCCACAGGATTTCCTTTCTGCTGTCTATATTTTTCCTTTTGCTTTGAGCCAGGGGGTGATGGGTATGACATCCTTATGGGGCGGCTGGTAAGGGAAAGCAATTTTTTTACCCTGGGCTGCACTCTCATAGGCGGCATAAAGGATCTCCAGTACTGCTCTGCCGTTTTCCCCGGTCTGTATGGGTTTTTTTCCTTCCTTGATGCAATGGACAAAGTGTTTCATCTCTTCATGGAACCCATACTGCATCACTTCATCCCAGTAAGCCCAGGTCCAGCCCTTGGTATCCGAGATCTTTTCCCCGGCATAGGCAGAATACCCCTTTTCGCTGTATACGTTCAAGGCATTGCCCATCAGCAGGTTGGCCTCAATGGTGCCGTCAATGCCGAATGCCTCTGCCCGGTCATCCATGCCTCCCCGTCTTACCGAGCTGTTTTCTACCAGGCCCAGAGCATCCTCTTCAAATTCAATGATCAGCAGAGAATTGTCTTCGCCCAGGCCCTTGTCATGGTGATGGATGGTATCGCATTGGGCATAGACGCTCTTTATTTTGGGCCAGTCTAAAATCCACCGGCAGAACTCGATGCCGTGGCAGCCTGCATCCATCATAAATCCTCCTCCGGCTTTCTCCACATCCCAGAACCAGTCAGAATGGGGCCCGAAATGCCGTTCTGCCTGTTTGACATAATAGACTTTGCCCACCGCTCCGCTGTCAATTAACTCTTTCATCTTCACATACTTGGGGGTAAACAGCAGGGTCTCTGCATAACAGAGCTGGACACCATGCTCTTTGCAGGCCGCAATCATCTGGTCGGCCTGCTCTAGCGTGGTGCATAAGGGCTTTTCAATGATGACATGCTTTTTTGCCTGGGCTGCATCCACCACCACCTGGCAATGGAGGTGGTTGGGGATGCCAATGCACACCACATCCACTTCCTTGTCTGCCAGTAGGTCCCTGTAGTCGGTAAAGGTCTTGGGAATATCATATTTTTGGGCATAATCCTGTACATGTTTCTGATTGGGGGAGGCTGCAGCCACAATGCGGGCACCTTTCACCCATTTGAATGCTTCTGCATGAAGTTCTGAAGAGAACTGTGAGCCGATGATGCCAATGCCTAGCATTTCATTTGCCTTGGCCATATCTTTCCTCCTGTCTATGTTGATTTTCAATGCAAATTTTTGATTCCATAAAAGTAAGGTATTTGTTGGGAAAACCCGGGGCAATGTTTAAAACCAGATGGTAAAGGCACAATCATCAAAACATGCTTGTCGAGTAAAATCATCTTATATGCGCGGCCCATATTTTGGCCTCTTAGCTAAATTTTTATATTGACAGGGTAATCTTCTTTTAATACTATTTAATTACAGTAATTAAGTTAACATTTTAGCTGATTAAAGGGAAAAAGCAAAGCTGAAACATGCCCGGGCATGGTGGTTTGGTGCAAGAAATGGTACAACAAGCTATTCGCCTTAGGGTATTTGCTAAAAGAAAAAAACTTTTATGACAGCTGTACCTTTGACAGAGTGTAGGGTTTGCTGGCATTTTCATCAATGATCGTAATACAATAAGTGTTATGGATAGTTTGTTTAAATTTACGAAAACAGCAAGCGCAGCCCTGCAGAACAAAATTAATAATTCAGTCATTTTTAATTATTTGCGGGAAAATGGCTCCATTTCCAGGATGGAGATTTCCAGAGACCTCAAAATCAGCCCCCCGGTGGTATCCAGAGCCATTGCCAAGTTGATCCAGGATGGATACGTGCTGGAAACCCAAAAGGCCAAGACCAAAAAGGGCAAATGGCCCATGATGCTCAAAATCAACAAAGACAAAGGCTCGGTATTGGGAATCGATTTGGGAAAAGAAAGATTCAGGATGGCTTTGGCCAATTATAATTGTGAGATAGTTAAAAAACATAGAAGCTTTAAGATTTTTGATGATGAGAAAATCGCAGATAAAGTGGCTGCAGAAATCGATCATTTTCTGGTCCAAATGAATGCCAGGCCCCAGGCAATCTATATTGGCATTCCTGCAGTGGTTGATTCCCAAAGCGGGGAGATCATCAGGGCCCCGCTTTACGGCAGCTGGAAAAGCTTAAACATAAAGCAGGTTTTAGAAGACCGGTTCAGCCTCCCTGTTTATATTGAAAATGATGTAAAGCTGTCTTCTCTGGGAGAAAAGAATTATGGGGGCGGCAAAGATTATAGCGATATTGTGTTTGTAGAGATCAGCAATGGCATTGGGGTATGCACTATCTTCAA
>PWYO01000083.1 GCA_003567835.1 Actinomycetota bacterium
TTTGTGGGACAAGTATTAGGAGGTCTATATCAGAATCTCTATCAAAATCCCCTCTTGCCTTAGAACCATACAATATTATCCTTGCATCTGGATATATTTTGAGTATTTTTTCTTTTAATTCTTCCAGGGCTTTTTTCTCATTATTTCTTAGGTCAATTCTTGTTATTGTTTTCTGTACAGACATATCAAAACCCCTCTGGGAGTTTTTATTTAATTCTATCATAACTTATAAGAATTTGCCTATGAAGTGTTCCGGATGTGGAGGGGCGATAGTCCTTATCAGCGGAAAAGGAAGCGGTTATTACGGCTGTTTTAATACCAAAAGAAAGACATGCGATCATACGCTTCTTGCTCCAAGAAAAAGGATAGAGTAAATAATATCTGACCTTAAGAATAAAATACTGACAGTGGAAAATATTGAGTATGTTTATAAGGAAGTAGAAAAATTGATTTCAAGGGGTCTTAACGATATTCCTGAAAAGATAAAAAAGAAAAAGCAGCAATATGAAAAAATACTATCAGAAATCCAGAATTACCTGAATTATATTATAATCGGTAATTTCTCTAATGCCGTATCTAAAACATTAAAGGATACTGAAAATAAATGTGAAACTTTAAAAAAAGAGATCGATCTTCTCTCCTACCAAAAACAAAACAAATTTATATCTCCCCCCAGAGAATGGTTAAAACACAGGCTTGATAAATTGCGAGATACGCTAAATAAAAACACTACTTCATATTCAAAAACATTGAAGGAATTGCTGGGGGCAATTTCCATGGAGCCGGTAACCGATAAAAGATCAGACTTTTTCTATATTTTAAGCGAGGGTGATATCAAATTTAAACCATATTATGTTGCACACAGGAAGATCCAGACTCTGGCTCTCCTGGATGATAAGTATAAAAGTTCGAATTTGTTGCACTGGCGGAGGGGGAGGGATTCGAACCCCCGGAGGATAAAAATCCTCAACGGTTTTCAAGACCGCCGCAATCAACCAGACTCTGCCACCCCTCCGAAGGCACAATTATACACATAATCATAAAATAAATAAAACCTATTTTGGCTTTATGGTTTCTATGCCCCGCATATAGGGTTTCAGTACCCGGGGTATCTGGATATGCCCTTCCTTGGTTTGGTAATTCTCATAGATGGCGATTAGTGTCCTGCCTATGGCACAGGCAGTGCTGTTCATGGTATGGACATAATCCTTATATTTGCCATCCCTGAATTTGATGTTTAACCTTCTGGCCTGATAATCAGTGTCATGGCTGCAAGAAGCCAGTTCTCTGTATTTTTGCTGGCCCGGCAGCCAGGCTTCAAGATCATATTTTTTGGCATTGGGATTGCCGATATCCCCCGTGCACATATTCATGATCCGATAATGGAGGCCAAGGTTGGTCATAATCTCTTCTACGACGGCTCTTAGCTTTTCATACTGTTCCCATGAATTGCGGGGGTGCGAAAAAATAAACATTTCCAGTTTGTCAAACTGATGGACCCTGAACATGCCCCCCATATCTTTTCCGTGGGCACCTGCTTCCCGCCGGTAACAGGTAGAAAACCCTGCATATTTGATTGGAAGATCGTCTGCCGGCAAAAATTCATCGCGGTGATAGGCGCAAAGCGGGACTTCCGCAGTACCCACCAGAAAAAGGTCATCCATCTCCGTTTTGTAATACTGGGTTTTTTCGGCAGGGAAAAAACCAGTACCGTACATGGCTTCCTGCTTGACCATGGTAGGAGGAATCATGGGTATAAAACCTTTGTCTACAAGCAGGTTTAACACATACTGAACCAGGGCAAACTCCAGTAAAGCACCTTCATTTTTGACATAGACAAACCTTGCCCCGGAAACCTTGGCTGGCCTTTGGTCATCCAGTATATCCAATTTTCGGCCTAGTGCTATATGGTTTTTTGGTGTAAACGCAAACTGTGGTTTCTCCCCTTTATGGTAGACAACCACATTGTCATTTTCATCTTTGCCCAGGGGGGTGCTCTCATGGGAAATATTGGGGTAATGGGCCATATGGCTGAAAAATTGGCGGTCGAGCTGGTTTAGGTCTTGTTCAAGTAGTTCCAGCTTTTTGTTGAGCTGTTTCATTTCAGCAATCTTTTCTTTTTTTTGATCCCCCTTTAAGGCTGGAATGTGTTTGGATGCTTCATTTTTTTCGGCCCTGATTTTTTCTACTTCGAAAATGAGGGATCTCCGCTTCTTATCCATGGTAATCCCTGAATCAATATCTACATCCAACCCTCTTTTTTTTACTTCATTTTTTAGGATTTCCGGATGGTTTCTTAAAATTTCCAGATCAATCAATTAGAGTCCCTCCTTGTAAATGGGATACGATCCAAGGATCTTTATGAGGTAAACCTTTTTTCTGAGCACCTCAATGGCCTCAAAAACCTCCCGGTCATGGAGGTGGCCGTCTATATCAATCATAAACACATAATCTCCAAGATGTTTTTTGGCCGGCCTTGATTCCAGCCGGGTTAAATTAATATTCCTTTCTGCAAATTCCCTTAATATATTATACAGGCTTCCTGGTTTATCTTTTTTCAAAAAACATACCAGGGAGGTCTTATCTTTTCCTGTTTTGGATGGGATATAGTTGCTTACAAATACAAATCTGGTTTTGTTTTCCTTATTGTCTTCTATATCGTGGGTAATGATATCCAGGCCGTATATTCGGGCCGCGGTTCTGGTGCCAATGGCTGCGGTATCATTGTCGGTTTCTAAAATTTTTTTCACTGCCTCTGCAGTACTGTTGGCTGCAATAATTTCCGCTTTTGGAAAATAGGTGGAAAGATAATTTCTGCACTGCGCAGTAGCATGGGGATGGGAAATGATCTTTTTAATGTGTTCTGCCTGCACGCCCTTTTTTCCAATCAGGCTGTGTTTGATGGGTATGGTGATCTCCCTTACAATTTTGGATTCACTCTCAAACGTTAACACATCCAAGGTAATATTCACAGAGCCTTCAATAGAATTTTCAATGGGTACCAGCCCTTCCTTGACTTGGCCCATATCAACATATTTGATCACTTCAGCGACCGTAGACAAAGGAATTTTCTTTACTTTTTGTTCATTTTTTTCATAATTGTCCAGGGCCTCTTCTGTAAATGTTCCCGGTGGGCCCAAATATGCAATTTTGATCATGTCATTACCCTCATTTAACGATTAAAAGATTATATAATATTAATGGTGTATTTTAAAGGCGTTATCCATCATAATTGCCGTCAATTGCTTCCAAAACGACCAGTTCCCCCCACCGGCAGCTTTTTTTGTTTGGCTTTTCCGTCCACGCATAGGAAAATACCGGGCAGCTGATTTCCCATGGTTGATAAAGATTTGCCCATCCTGCTTGGACTTGGACAAACCGGCAATGGGCCTAGAAAATGCCATCGGTTTCGTTTACCGTTTTAACGAAAGGCAATTGAATCGGTTTTCATGGTGGAAGACGCATAAGCCAGATAAGTTTCCAGCAAAATTTTAAAGGTGCCGAAGTCCCCATGCGTAAAAGTTGCGGTTTGATTGGCATAGGATTCATGCTTAAATGATGCTACACAGACATAGGCATTTTTACCGCCCACCCGGTCAGCATTCCGCTCAAAGCTTAGAAGTTCCCAGCCGGGGACATTCTGGCCACACAATACTTGTTTGAATTCCCGGTTAAATGCAGGATCCGGCAAGGCAAAGGGTGCCAAAGGAGGAACCGCCATCAGCTTATACATCTCATAAAAAGACGGATCTGCTTCTTCTCCGTTGACCACCGCTTGCATGATGGCACCATCCGGCCCCACCCATAGGGTCCATTGGGTCTTATCACCATGGTCAACAGAAAAACTGCCTGTAATTTTATCGGCAGAGACCCCGTCTATGGTTTCAGTACCTTCAAGATCATAGGTGGTCAGTGATGTACCGTCATGGCAATCTGGGCTTACCCCGCTCCACCGGGCACTTTCCACCCGTTTTACAAAAGCTGCGAAATCCACCCAGCCTTCTTCAGCTTCCATAGGTTCATAATCCCAGTCTTCCGGATCTGCAGCATCAGCCTCCGTTTCTTCCTCAGGGGCTCGCAGAGGAGATTCTTGGGTTGTTTGCTGGGGATCCTCTTGGGACTGGCTGTCTTGCATAGTGGATTCCATTTCACGCAATCCCCCCAGAAGCTCACCTATGGTCTCGGGATTGATTTCTATTGTGCAAAAAATACTAAAGCTAACTACCAGCACCAATACGGCAAGGGTAATTAAAATTTTTGGGGTCTTTTTCATTTTTGCTCCAAGCCTTTATTGATAATATGGGATATTTTATAATATTATATCTTATTACAATGAATATGTAAATAAATATAATAATTATATTTTACAATAATATATTATTATTATACTTATTATTTTTTGTACATGCATGACTTTTTATCCGGTATATTGGTAAAACACGCAGGTTAACATCAAGACCCCTGCCTGCAAAGGATTTGAACAGGTTCTATCTTAGGATCCATTCCATCAGCCATACTGGTAATGGGAATTTTGCAACCGGAAGCTGCCTGTGTGAATCAATAGCTGTTTTACACCTATTGCCTTTCAGTGAGGCAATACCTCTGTGTATTTTTAATGGTTGAAGCAATGGGCAATGAAGGGATTTAAGGCAGAAAATCCTCAGGATTTTTGGGCACACCGTCTACCAGCACCTCATAATGCAGATGGGGCCCTGTGCTAAACCCGGTATTGCCCATAAGACCAATGGTCTCAGCTTTCTCGACCTCATCCCCCACTGAAACCATAAACCTGGATAAATGGGCATATACCGTGGTGTAGCCAAAACCATGATATACCATAATTTTATTACCGTAACCGCCATGCCGTTCAGCAAATATGACCACCCCGCTGGCTGTGGTATTAATGGGTGTTCCCGTGCTATTGGCAATATCCAAACCTTCATGAATACGGCCCCATCTTCTGACCCCAAACCGGGAAGTAATTCTTCCCCAGGTGGGCCAAATAGTAGGGGTGTGTTCCATAAGGTATATGTGGTCTTCAATTTTTTCTTTGTCTTCAGCAAGCTTCTCCTGCATTTGGGGGGCTACCTTTAAGAGTTCGTCCAGCAGGGCATCGATATCAGCCAACTCCTGTTCAGGTTCCATGCCATAATAGAAAATTTCATCGGGGTTGCTGGTCAAATCAATATTGGCATTAAGGTCGGTGGTATATACGGCAACTTCACTTTCATAACCGCCTTCACCAGTGATGTCTCTTACCACCCGGTCTAATTCTTCGACTTCTTTCAGATAGTTTTCTAAAATCCGGGTTTTGGTCTCTATCTCGGAGGTTTTTCTTTCCAAATTATCCAGCTCAACAATCTTGTAATTGATTTTGTATTCAATCCTTTCGATCTCTGTTACTTTGTCTTGGAGTTTTTGGCGGGTAATAAAAAGATTGGATACAAGAATGACCACGGCAGTTATCACAATAACAGCAAACACAAATAAAGCCCTTAAAAGATTAAACGATATTTTGAACTTTCTTACCTTTGACTTTGCGTCAGAAAATAAAAGAACCGTAAAGAATCTACTCTGTTTTTCTTCCATAAATAAAAAATTAATGTCAAAACTGTTGCCAATTATAACGAATTATTGAAAGTTGTAAACCTTTTTGTGTAGATTTGTTTTACGATTGGATATATAAAATCTATCTGATGATGCGTTTCCTTAAAAATTTCATAGCTTCTGTTGCATCCTGGCTCTCAAAAAGCTGTTTAATCTCTTCCTCATCGATTTTCTCAAGCAGGCCTTTGATCTGCTTGATAAATGCAATGGATTCCTGTGCTGCCTTCAGGGGTTGCTCCCTAAACGGAAACATATCCAAAACAATTGGCCCCTGGTAGTCTGTCTTTTCCAGCCAGTATAAAAACTCTACCATTTCGAAAGGATGCACGGAGCCCACCATCATATCATCATCCCACACCTTATAATTATCATTAACATGTACGTAAAACAATTTATCGCCAGCCAGCTTACAGATGGCTGCCGATTCAGAAATGTTTTCCCCAGCGGTATAGGCATGCCCGGTATCGATTAATATGCCCACATTGTCTGCCCCCGCTTGTTCGGCTGCAAAAAGCATTTTGGCTGCGGTGGCTGTATAGATATGGGTTCTTGGTTCCCTGGGTTTGTATTCAAGGGCAATTTTTATACCCTTTTGTTTGGCATATTGGGCAGCATCCTTGATGGTTTGTATAATCCTTTTCCAGCCCCATTGATAATCAGTCTGAAAAGAATAGTCATAGCCGTCCTGGCCAAACCATAGATCAATCATGTCAGAGTCTAAAATCTTAGCCATATCAATGGCTTCTTTGACTTTCTCCCATCCCAGCGCCCTTGATTGCGGCACCGGAGAAGTAACCGAACCCCTTCCAAATTCAGGCAGAGAATTCACATTGGCGGTAACAATGAATGTCTTTAAGTGATAATCATGCAGTACTTTTTTGACTTCATGCACATTCTCCATACTGACATCCCAGTCACCGTACAGGTCCACGCCTTTTATATCCTCAATTTTTGCGATCTGTTCTATTTTCTGTTCAAAATTGGTGTCTTTGCAATAACCCTGGGAAAGAAACCGGTCCGGGCATGGTCCCCACAAGGCTATGGTGGTTCCATAATCAACGTCTTTTTTTATTTCCATGGCAGTCTCCTTTGCATTAGTTTTCCATCATAAACCGATAAGAACGGGAATTATTGGTCAGCATGGTCTCGCCGGGGACCGGGCCCGCAGTAATTTCAAGCTCGCATCTTCTACCCGGATAAGCAGGAAACCCGGTAATGGTTACCGCTTTTTGCTCAGCAGGTTCTATGCTGGAAATGGTAAAAGTTTTTTCTTCAATGGGGCTGTCCTGGGTTATGTAGGTCATCACCACCGGCACTTCCCTTTCGACCACATTGCCCTGGTTTTCAATAAGTATGGATACGTTGATTTCCGAACCTCTGCCAAGTATCAAATAGTCCCCTTGTTCATTGATGACTGAAGGATCGAATTCAATGCTCTGGGCAACAACTGCAACCCCTCTTCTTTCCTGAAGTGTGGTAACCGTCTTGAGGTCAGTAATAAATGCTGAGACATTCTGTGTATCGGTGAGGTTTCTGTCCACCAAAACCTTGGAATCGATAATCGTAAGATTGCCGATTCCCATATCTTCTCCTGCCCGATACAGCTCTTTTTGGAAATAGTCATATATTTCATCACTCATGAACATGTACAGAAAGGCATTGGTCATCTGGGAAGCGGAAATATCCACATCAATATCCTGCAGGGCATTGGATACTGCAGGCTTAAACGTTTCATAAGCATTTTTCCTGGATTCAAATACCAGCTTAAGATAGCCGTGGGCAACCTCAAAGTTTTCCGGCGGTTTCAGCTCACTGCAGTTTTCAACAAGAATGGTGCTTTCTTCAATGATGTCCAGAAGGGTGGAATCCATCTCTTCTCTGGAAATATTCCTAATCCGGTCCAAAGTCATAAAAAAGTCAAAGGAGACCTTATTGGACTGCTGCACCAGAACTGAGACTGAATTCACATAATCTGCAATGGACAGGCGGTCTTCTTCAGTAAGATCCCTTCTGCCAATTTCACAGCTCCACAAACCGGAAATCCAGCTGACAATCACCGCTGCAATGATAATCATAATCACCAGAATAATAATAGATTCTCTTCTACCTCTTCGTTCCAAAAAATCCCTTTCCTGTATGGCCAATGGAAATCGCAAAAAATCAAATTCATTATACAAGCCAAAGTTGTATAATTCAAATGAACCATGCTGCAGGCAGCGGATGGGACAGCGGTTAAAAATGAACAGAAAAATGGTTTCTAAAACCGGGCCTTATGGCCATATCATGTTTTATGCATGCGTAAACCATTGACGCCGGCTGGTCATTTTGCATCATCTGGATTGCATCTGTGATTCTTTTTTTTGGCTTGCCGAACAATGATTATACTGAATATTGTATCCAGCATGGGTCAAGGTTTAGACCCCGTCCCCCCGTTCTAGCGGAACATTCTCCTTAGGGTTCTTCCTGTCGCTCTGCCTGCCGCTCGCCTGGCAATCCGTTTTCCAGCGGTTCCCTTCTTAGCAGCGGAGACATCGCCTAAGAGTCTGCCCAGCATATATAAAAAGCCTCTGGTTTGGCTGATGGTATTTCTTTTGCTTTTTTTACCAGCCATTGTATCCCCCTTCGCAAACCGAAAGATTATTTTGTGCTTTTGGCGGCGCTGCAATCAGACCAAGTAAGCCGGTTGAACCAATCGGTTGTCTTCTTTTGTGGCAAAAATTTTCAATTCTACCCTATCACAGGCCAGCCTGTCAGGCAATGGCCTTCAATTTATCCCAAGCCTGCTTCCGAATTGCAATCTCATGGATAAAAAATCAATTATAGCCATGATTAAATCTGCTTTTTTATTTATAATATTGTCCCATCAATCAATAAGATAAGGAAAAAATTTTTATGAGCAAAATAAAAAAACTACCAGAAAGAAAAGAAGTACCAAAACATTTTACCTGGAAGACTGCTGATATCTATGCATCTGAGCAAAAATGGGAACAAGATTATGCAGGGGTAAAAAATGAGATGAACCTTTTTTTGGCATTCAAAGGCAAGCTCCACAAGCAGGATGCTTTATTTGAAGCATTAAAAGGTTATGAGCAATTGGCACAAACAGTAGAAAAATTGTATTTCTATGCCCACCTCAAAAAAGATGAAGATAATACAGTGGCAAAATATCAGGCTATGCTGGATAAAGCACAGGCTCTTCTGGTTGCATTCGATTCGACCACCTCTTTCTTGAAACCTGAAATATTGACCCTATCCGCAGACCGTTTAAACAAGATCAAGGATGAAAAGAAGTTTGACCGCTACAGCCATTTTTTGGATAATCTGATCCGAAAAAGAAAGCATTTTCTTTCTGAAAAAGAGGAAAAAATTCTAGCCCTCAGCGGTGAGATCGCCCAGGCCCCCAAACAAATCTTTACCATGATCAATGATGCTGATATGCAGTTTCCCAAAATAAGGGATGCGCAAGGCAGGCTGGTGGAGCTCACCAAAGGCAATTATAAAAATTTTTTAGAAAGCAGAAATAGGGACGTCCGAAAACAGGCATTCCTCAAACTCTACCAAACCTACCGCAAACAGGATAATACACTGGCTGCAACCCTGGCCGCCAGCCTGAAAAAAGATGCTTACTACGCACAGATAAGAGGCCACAGCTCTACTCTGCAGGAGGCACTTTTTGAAGATCACATCCCTTTGTCTGTTTACGATAATTTAATTGAAGCAATAAACCACAAACTTAATCTGCTGCACCATTATATCCAGATGAAAAGAAAAGCCCTGGGTTTGGACAAAATACAAATCTACGATGTTTATGTACCCCTTACCGAAGAGGTCAGCCTGGGTTATGCATTCAGCCAGGCAGCAGAAACAGTCAAGGAAGCTTTGCAGCCCTTAGGAGAAGATTATGGTTTGATTCTGGATCAAGCTTACTGCGGCAGATGGATCGATGTTTTGGAAAACAGGGGCAAGACCAGTGGTGCCTATTCATGGGGATGTTATGGCTGCCATCCTTATATTTTGCTGAACTACCAAGATAATTTGGACCATATGTTCACCATAGCCCACGAGCTTGGCCATGCTGCACACAGCTATCTTTCCAATAAACATCAGCCCTATATCAATTCTTCTTATTCTATTTTCATTGCGGAAATTGCTTCTACGTTAAATGAAATACTGTTGACCAACCATCTTCTAAAAAAATATCAAGACCCCCAGATAAAGACCTATATTATCAACCACCATCTGGAGCAGTTTCGAAATACCGTATACCGGCAAACCATGTTTGCAGAGTTTGAAAAAACCATTCATGCCCGATACCAGAACAAACAATCTCTTACCGCCCAAGATTTTTCCCAGATCTACTATGCCCTCAACCAAAAATATTTTGGCGAAAATATGGAGATTGACCAAAATATTGGTATGGAATGGGCCAGAATTCCCCATTTTTATAACTGCTTTTATGTGTACAAATATGCCACAGGTTTTTGTGCGGCTGCCGCACTGGCTGAAAATATTACCAGCAATCACCAAGTGGATACATATCTTCACTTTTTATCCAGCGGCGGATCGGATTATCCAATCAATTTGTTAAAAAAAGCAGGCATTGATATGACATCACCCCAACCGATCAATAAAGCCTTGCATAATTTTTCCCTGCTTCTAAAACGTTTAGAAAATCTGATATAATCACTAAAAACATATAAAAATATGGACAAAGAAAAAAAAGAGCGCTGGAAAAAAGAGTTATCCCCACAGGCTTACCATGTATTGGCTGAAAAAGGGACCGAGCCCCCTTTTGCCAACCAATACTATAACCTCAAACAAAAAGGCAAATATTTTTGCGCTGGCTGCGGGTCTCTTTTATTTGGATCCGATAAAAAATTTGATTCAGGAACAGGTTGGCCCAGTTTCTATGATTGCGAAAAAAAAGACCCTGTGGATACCCGAAAAGACCACAGTGCGGGCATGTCCAGGACCGAGGTCATCTGTTCGAACTGCGGGGGCCACTTGGGCCATGTATTCAATGATGGACCCCAGCCCACCGGATTAAGGTACTGTATTAATTCTGCAGCCCTGCAATTTCATAAGGAAGATTGAACATACGGCCAGGCTGCTGATGGTAAAATACAGTTAACGGTCTTAATATTGTTCCAATAGCTGAGCAGTATGCTGCAGTTTTTGTTCTGCCTCCATAATTTTCTGGAAAGCATCTTCCGCATGGCCGATTTTTTTATCCAAGTTCAAAAGGCTGGTATCCAGATACAGCCTCAGATGGTCTACCGAAGCCATAAAATCATCCATTGCCACCCCAAAACTGTGGTGGATATTCTGGGCATCCTGTGGAGGAACCATGGCTGCATATTGCTGATTTATTTCATTAACCGTATGCTTATATTTTTTTATATAAGCATCCAGTTCCCTTATGCCCAGCTCCTTTTTCTCAAATTGCGCAACCACTGCCTGGCCTTCCTGTAAAACCTGCTGCAGCTGCTGCACCAACATGGTTATTTCTTGCACATAGGGCTCTGTATGGGTATATTTTTTTTCTTTAACCGCCTGCTGATTGTCTGATTGCTGTAAATCATGATCAGACGCTGCCGCCAGATCTAAAAGAAAACAGCTTACACTGAACACTGTCAAAAAAAATAAAGCCAAAGCCGCCAAAACCACATTTGTTCTTTTCATAAAAATCGTACCGATCTCTCTAATATTATTCTTTTAGATTTATACCAGTTTTTTTCCTATAATTCTATATAAATACAATCATATAAGGAAGGCCATGGATTACAACAAGCAATTGGTACGCGTTGAAGATTACAGGGATTTTATTGGAGACGAATCTGTAGAAAGAATCAAAGAAAA
>PWYO01000146.1 GCA_003567835.1 Actinomycetota bacterium
GTTCGTGTTGTCGATCACGCATGTGGCCGCGGCATACCCCCAGTGCATCAGGGACTCGTGCAGAAAGCATTTCATCCGGAAACGGTTGAACGAGCGATAAAACTTCAGATACTGCATATCCCCTTTACTCTAGTTGATTTTCGCTACTTTTACGATGTCAGCGTAAGGTAAGGCCTTATGGACGACCATTTGTTCAATTAGTCGATGGAATATTTTGCCGACATGCATGGAACGACGACGGTTGAACCTAAATGCGTACTCGTCAAGGTACCCTTGGAGATGCTCCTTGTGGACACGGCCTTGGTGGGTGGCTCCGAGCCACCGTTTGAGCAGAGAGGCCACCAGATGCACATGAGGAAAGAACTTCAGTGCTCGCTGTGGATCACCTTGAACCGGCGTGACACGGTGAACGTATCCAGCAGCCCGAACACCATTGTAGCCATTCCAGTCGTCGGTATGCACCTTGGCACCCTTCTGCACACAGTCAGATATGAAGCCGAGAAGGCTTGCCCCAGACGCATCGGGCACGTGCCGAAGGCGGATGCGCCCGACTTTTTTTCCGTCAAGTTCTACTGCGATCACGACGAGAGCCTTGCCAACCAATTGCCGACCGACGACACCAGGTTCCTCTCCGCCAATGTAGGTCTCGTCCACTTCGACCGTTCCGCTCAACGGACTGCGCTCGGCACGAACTGTAGCTTGCCGAAGTTTCTGCAACATAAGCCATGCAGTCTTGTATCCGACCCTCAACTCGCGTTGAAGCGTCTTGGCGCTGACACCGGTCTTCTGGGTAATCATCAGCCAGATTGCCATAAACCACTTCCGTATCTCCGTACGCGAGTTGTGCAGAATCGTTCCCGCGCTCAGCGAGGTCTGTCGATCACACTCGCGACAGTAAACCGTTCCGCGTGCCGTCGTCCATCCATCCAGCCCACCGCAGCACGGACAGATAAAGCCTTGAGACCACCGCACCATGCGAAAGTACTCCCAACAGGCTTCGTCGGTAGCGAACCTATCCACGAACTCCATCAGATTACGGGGAAACGCCTCTTCTATGTCCTCTTTATCCGGATTTTTCGCACTACTCATACGGATAATGTAGCGTATTCAAGAACTAGAGTAAAGGGGATATGCAGTATAGCATGTTTTCCGCGGGAATGCGGGCGAGACGCCCGCGCTCCCGGGGAATTCGACGCCAAAATGAGAATTGCTGTCGCGCCAGGATAAATCTGGGGAAAGGGGAAGTAACGATGACATAGCATCAAAACGGAAACTTTCCGAAAGTGGTCTTGCGGCTAAGGGCAACCGAACGCCGTCCGGGAAAGCGAGGCCGCGCACCCGGAAGCGAGCCTTGCGCGTGCAGGGAAACCGAAGCGCGAAGCGTAGGCCGTCAGCGCTGAAGCTGCGTAAATGAATCCCGAAAGCTCAATTGTTCCTCCGGTCTTCGGCATCAGCAAGCACGGGGACAGCATGGACGTGTGGTAGACGGTCGAGCACGGACACGGGGGCGGGGTCTGCGAGCGGGGCAAAGGCGCATGAGGCCACCCAGGAACCTGGGAGAGCCACCTGGCTCTGCGTCAGATGCCGGAGAAGGGTTGCTACCGGCTGACCAACGACCCGGCCCGTGGCGGGAGCGTCGCCCGCAACGGGAATCCGCCAGAAACGGATACACGAACTCATGGCGCAGACGCAGTAAGGGCGTGCGAAGGAAACGAAGCGCGGCCGAACGCACAGGGGCAGTCTTAGCGTGCTCATGGTACCGAAGAATCCGGGAAACCGCCCCCAGCGGGAGCCGGAGGAGGGACGGGGCACGCCGGGGAAACGGAACCGATGGGGGGAAACACGGGAGATACAATGGAATCTCGGGATGTGTACACGAAACAACAGCGGATAGCGGAGCTGGCGGGACAAACGCCGCGCTTTCGCATGGTGTCGCTGAATCAATATCTGGACATGGACTGGATGCGGGAAGCCTACCGGCGGACGCGCAAGAGCGGAGCAACAGGCGTGGACGGGATCACCGCCGTGGAATACGAGCGGAATCTGGACGCGAATCTGGCCGACCTGCTGGAGCGTGCGAAGTCGGGACGGTACGTCGCGCCCCCGGTCCGCCGGGCTTATATACCCAAGGGCAAGCACGAGAAAAGGCCCTTGGGCGTGCCCACGCTGGAGGACAAGGTGCTCCAGCGTGCGATCGTCATGCTGCTTGAACCCGTGTATGAGCAGGATTTTCTGGACTGCTCGCACGGCTTCCGCCCCCAGCGGTCGCCGCACACAACGCTGGATGCGCTGTGGAAGCAGGTCATGGGGATGGGGGGCTGCTGGCTGATCGACGCGGACATCCGGAAATTCTTCGACACGCTGGCGAAAAGTGCGATGCGCGACATCCTCAACCAGCGGGTGGGCGATGGAGTGATACGGCGGCTGGTGAGCAAGTGGCTGCATGCCGGGGTCATGGAAGACGGGGTGCTCACATACCCGAAAGCCGGAACCCCTCAAGGCGGCGTCATCTCGCCTCTGTTGAGCAACATCTA
>PWYO01000111.1 GCA_003567835.1 Actinomycetota bacterium
ATGCTCTATCATATGGGAACCCCAGTCACCGATTCTTCCCGTACCAAGCAGATCATTATGGGCTAAGGTTCCCGCCCACATAATTTCTGCCCTTGCCTGATAATGGCAAGGCTGCTTTAGGACAAAAGGAACATATTTGATGATAGTTCGGACCGCTGATTCACAGAGCCGGTCAGTCAGATCTGTATATTGCACGGTGGTAAAATACCGCTCAAATATATGGGCTATGATGTCCGAGGCGCCGCAGGCTGTCTGATAAGCAGGCAGGCTGAACGTAGACTCTGGATTCATGACTGCAAACCGGGGCCTTAAGTGCTCGCTGGTAGCCGCCCGCTTGTAATTGTCTTTTTCATTGGTAATGACCGAGCCCACACTGGCTTCGCTCCCTGCAGCAGGAATGGTAGGCACAGCCCCCACAGGCAGGGCCTCACTGATGGCGGCCTTGTCGGTATAAAAATCCCAGACATCCCCTTTATAAGGGACCCCCATGGCAATGGCTTTAGCAGAATCCAAAACAGAGCCTCCTCCTACCCCAAGTATGAAAGATATGCCTTCTTTTCTGCATATATTGATGCCTTCTTTTACCAAACTCAGTCGGGGGTTTGGCTCCACCCCGGCCAGTTCAGTAAAGGCGATTTTGTTTTCCCTTAGACTGTTTATGGTTTTATCATAAACGCCATTCTTTTTTATGCTTCCTTTTCCATAGTGAAGCAGTACTTTATGGGTATATTTTTTTATTTCAGATCCTATTTTTCTTTCCGTGTCTTTACCAAAAATAATTTTGGTGGGCATGCTGAATTCAAAATTTTCCAATGTTTTTCCTTGCTATGGTTATAAAATGGCGCGCCTGGGAGGATTCGAACCCCCAACCCTTGGATTCGTAGTCCACTGCTCTATCCATTTGAGCTACAGGCGCCCCTTAAATTCTTTCATTTTATATCAAAGATATCCCTTAAAATCAATCATTGTCACATACAGTAATAGACATCCTTTAACTGATAGTCTTTGGCTACCTGGCACTTGGGGCAGATACATCCTTTTTTTTGCACCACACAATTGCTTTTTCCTGTAGCGCAATAAACTTTTTGGACTCTGATTTTCATGCACCGGTTGCTGCTGGGACATTTTATGCACAGGCATTTTACAAAGGTTTTTAAATTTTTTGGCACTTGGCTCATGGTTTTTCCTTTCTCTGGTATTGTTTGAATCATTTTAACAAATAGATGCAAATCCATCACCATATTTAATATTTGGCTCAGTTTGGCCCCAATATAAGCAGTTTTATAAAAAAACACAGTTTATGTTATAATATAGAAAACAGTCAGAAGTATGGAAAAAGGCTATAAAACCTTTGGTGATATGTTGGGATGTCCTTCCTAATAAGATCAAACTTTCTTTTGACTCAGATAGTGCTTGCAGCCGCTTGGGTATATGCTGCAATAAGAGTATTTTATGAAAAATCAAACCATGAGTCTAGGTGATGAAAATAGATAAAGAAATAAAACAAAAAGAGGTCAAGGACTTGATCAAGAAAGGCAAAGAAGAGGGTACCCTTACCCTTAAAGAGGTTACCGATACCCTTTCCAAACTTGATTTGCCCAAGAATAAAATTGAAAATATATTCAATGCCATTGAAAAGCTGGAAATAGAAATACTTGGCAAAGAGCGGGTTAAAACAAAAAACATAACCAAAAAAGATAGTGCAGATATTAAGTTTTCCAACAATGACCCGGTGCGGATGTATTTGAAGGAAATAGGCAGAACAAGGCTGCTTACCGCTGTAGAAGAAACCCAGCTGGCTAAAAAAATAGAAGCCGGAGACCCTGTTGCCAAGCAGGCTTTGGTGAAAGCCAATTTACGCCTGGTGGTAAGCGTAGCCAAAAAATACGCAGGCAGGGGGATGCTTTTTTTAGACCTTATACAGGAAGGCAATTTGGGTTTAATCCGCGCAGTTGAGAAATTCGATTACAGAAAGGGATACAAATTCTCAACCTATGCCACTTGGTGGATTCGTCAGGGCATTACCCGGGCTATTTCAGACCAAGCCAGAACCATAAGAGTACCGGTTCATATGGTTGAAAACATCAATAAGATGATCCGGGTACAAAGGAGGCTTATTCAGAAACTGGGAAGAGACCCTTCTGCTGAAGAAATATCCGATGAGATGGAATTTACCCCTGACAAGATAAGGGAAATTATTAAAATTAGTCAGCAGCCTATTTCATTGGAAACCCCCATTGGGGAAGAAGGTGATACCCATCTTTCCGATTTCATTGAAGACTCAGAAGCTGAAGAGCCTGCAGATGCAGCCTCCTACACCATGCTTCAGGAACAAATACAGCAGGTTCTGGGCACCCTTACCTATCGTGAAAGAAGAGTGCTGGAGCTAAGGTTCGGCTTAAATGACGGACATCCCCGGACCCTTGAGGAAGTGGGCAGAGAATTTAGCGTGACCAGAGAAAGAATCAGACAAATTGAATTCAAGACCCTTAACAAGCTGCGAAAGGCCAGCAAGAGCAAAACATTAAGAG
>PWYO01000113.1 GCA_003567835.1 Actinomycetota bacterium
AATAACAAACAAATACGCCTATTCTCAAAGCCAAAAGCTCCTTTCTACATCAAACTTGCCGGGCTTACAAAAAGCCTGTCTACCATAACCTCTTTTTCAGACAGGCCCAGGGCCATACCCAAAATCTGGGTAATATAGAGCACCGGCACCCTGTAGCTTGTTTTATAATATCGATTGATCTGGGACTGCCTTAAATCCAGGTTCTGCTGGCAAAGCTGGCAGAAAACCACCAGGCTGTTGGCGCCGCAGTCCAAGGTCATTTCAATTAAATCTTTGCTTAGTTTTAGCACCACATCCTTATTGGTAAGGGAAAGGATGGCCCCGCAGCACTCTGTTTTAAACTGATAGTTTTTACAGGCAATGCCCACCTCTGCGAGCAGCTGCTCCATGGAGGTGGGGTTTTCCACATCATCAAACTTATCCGCATGTTTGGGCCTAAGCAGCGCACAGCCATAATAGCAGGCCAGGGAAAGCTTGGACAGCAGCGGAGGCGGAGACCAGCCCTCCTTTTGGGTGACCTGTTCATATTTCTTCCGGATTAAGTCCCTTTTATCCAGCAAAAAATTCAGTATGGAATAATTTTTAAAGCTGTAGGATTGTTCTACCCTAAACCCCATCTCTTCCAAATCAGCAGTAAGCTGTTTTTTTGCCTTCTGGTCAAAGTCATGCATGTCTTGGGCATCGGTGCCCAGCAGTTTGGCTGCATGGCTCAGCTTATTGTAGCAGGACACGCAGGGACTTAAAATGGTATCACAGCCCATCTGCTTGGCCAGAAGGAGGTTCCTGGCAGAAAGGGCTGCTGAAAGCGCTTCATTGGTATGATGGGCCGGGGTGGTTCCGCAGCAGTTCCAGTCCTGGATTTCCTCATAGGCAATGCCCAGCACATCCAGCAGTTTTTTTATAGACACATTATAATCCAGGGACGTAGAATTAAGCGAACATCCCGGGTAATATGCAATTTTTGCTTTCTCTTGGGCCATGTTGTTTCGATCCTATAAATATTTTTTAATGGTTTTGCCCATTTTTTTCCTGCCCTTTACAAATTCGGGGAGCATGCTGATCTTTCTCTTCTTTAAGATATCCAGGGCAATATCCGCATCATTGAAAATCCGTCCAGTGCCCACATTGAGCCCCATAATCAAACCAGGCTCATAGCTCCTGCCGAAAATCTGGACCACCTTATTGAACAATTTGTAGAACTTGGCAATATTTTTATCTTTTCGGGTCCTCTCCTGCCAGGTGGCCACCCTTAGATGGTTCATAATGGCTGCGATGCTGATGTGTTCAGGGCACCTGGTGGTGCATATGTCGCATTCAAGGCACAGCCAAATGGTCTTGGAATTGACAATTTTGTCCATCTGCCCTGACTGAATCAGGCTGATGATCTGGTGGGGCTTATATTCAAAGGATTCCACCGCAGGACACCCGGAACTGCATTTCCCGCACTGGCAACAGTAATTGATATTGGGCTCTATATAATGTTCCAGGTCATCCTTGATCTGGTTATAATCTATTTTGGTATCTGCCATAATAAAAAACTTCCTTTTTACAACAAAATTATAGACCATAATACACAATCATAATCCGCGATGCAAGCAAAAATTTACCAGAAAGCGCGGCCCCCTGCCGGGGGTCCCAAATCCGCAACCGGCGCATGCAAAATCAAAGAAATAATTGCTTGCCGGCCCTTTTTTTGCAGCCAGGGAAAGGGCCTTTATCCGGCCTGCGGGCAACACACAGAAAGGCAGGGTAAACAGAAAAAAAGGTGACCGAGTGAACCCATGCAGGGTTATGACCAGTATTCCCTGAAGGCCACCCAGGTCTTTTTGACCAGCCGCAGGTAGGCCTGCGCCGGCATATTTTCCACTTCCGCAGCCTCCAGAATTTTCCTGTTTTTTACCGCAGTCTGCTGGCTGCGCCCAAAAGCTGCCCTATAGGCAGCCTTAATCGGGCCCAGCTCAGCGGCAGAACCCCGGGCGGCCCTGATGATATGGGGGGCAGCCATCTTGGCAGAATAGACCGCCGGATATATGCCTGCCCCGGTAATGGGATGGCATAGCCCGGCTGCATCCCCCACCCGCACCAGACCCCGGGACACCGGCGCTGGGACCATGCCGCTTACCGGTATGAGCCCGCTTACCGCCCTGGCACTTTTGACATTTTCTCCGGACAGGCCGGCCTTGTCCAAAAACCCCCGGGAAAACACCATGTCCTGAAATCGGCCAAAAGCTTTTCTGATCTCCAAACGGGCCCCCTTCTGGCTGCGTTTTGTATACATGCCTATGCCCAGGTTTACACTTTCCGACTTGGGAAAAAGCCAGCCGTATCCTCCCCGGATAAACGGGGCAAAAAAGATCAGCGCCTGGTCGCCGGCCCGGGCCTGGATGGCCAGGTTTTTCTGGCAGCCGGCCATGGTGTTGATACCGCCAGCATTTTCTGCCTTGGCTGCCGCCGAAAGAGGGCCGTCTGCGGCCACCACCATCTTGGATTGTACGGTAAGCGCCCTCCCGCCATGGTCCAGCCG